>JAZNIP010000029.1:0-19203 GCA_045577575.1 Lachnospiraceae bacterium
ACACTATAACACATTAATTAGTTCATCACATAGCAGTCTTCAAATTCTTGAGGTTCATCCTCATTGGTATAAATATAATATTTATCATCCAATACGCTTTTGTTTGGCATAAATCCTTCGTTTTTCAGCTCAATCCTATAATATTGTGTCGAGCTGTCATTTGGTTCCAATACCAACTGCACATACCGTTCTGTTTTACCATCTGCATGATACTGATTTACCTTCAAACAAAGAAGCATTCTTTCTGATACACTTCCATTTATCTGCAGTTCCACAACTGTTTTTCCTTCCTCTTCTCTTATTCGAAGAGCTCCACCCAGATTATATCCAAATAATACCGTATCGCTTTCTTCCAAATTAATCTCTTCTCCCGGAATTGAATGGCATACATGATATGCCCAGTTGCTCACTCCCGTTTCATCTACTCCGGGTCCTGTAATGCGCTCAAAAGCACCTGCATTTAATAACTTCCAAAAGCTGCTTCGGAAATGATACCACTTTTCATCGTCACAGGTAATGATTCCAATCGGATGCGCCCTTCCGATTTCACTAAGCTCCGCTAAATTATCTGTATCAGGTACATCCGATTTGCTGGTCATCGGCTGCCACTCATATTCCCCAAGTATTTCTCTTGCATAATACTGACGCAATGAACGCCCCGTAATAAATGTCGGCTTGTCTTCCAGATAATCTGCAAGCTCTGTATAGGCTTCCTGAAACTTACCTACTTCTTCTCCCTCCGCTGACAACACTTCTTTTACACTGGCAAACAAACAACAACAGAGAATGCCATAAAAGAAGCCTCTGAAAATTCCCTGTTTTTCCTTGCTATACAAACAAAAGCCTCCACTGATTGCGATAACCGCAAGCGGATAAATTGCCAGTAGATAACGACTGCTATGTGACCAATCAACTATTAATAAGAAAAACAATAGTGTGGTCATAACAATACTGCAACAATATGTCAAAGCATCTTTCTGACCTTCTTCTATCTCTCTTTTCTTAATGAACAAACAATATATCAGTAGCAGAACGCCCAGCACTGTAATCGGTGCAAAATAAAGCAAAGCCCCCATATCTGATATATACTCAATATTACGAAATCCTATTGCCGCATATTTTCTAATTCTATGACATATTGCCTCCGTAAAAGGAATCCACTTATCTAATTGAATTGTGGCTCCCAAAAGCAAAGCAACAACAATTCCCCAAAAAGTACTTCCCCAGACATAAAATTTTTTGTTTTTTGTTCGAATTCCCTTCCAAAGCACATAAGTGGCCAAACCTACCATGTACAACAAAACATAAACTCTTACATAAAAAGCAGCTATCAATAAAGCTAGTGCTGCAAATGCATAGTGATACCCGAAATTGAAATACGAATACCAGAAAGTCTGCAGCTTATTTTTCGGTTCAAAATTTTTCTCATAATTCAGCATCTGATAGCTGAAATAAAATACCCATGTCATTAACAGAACCATCAATCCATAGCCACGTACAATTGTAGAAATGGTGACAAAAGTAACGTTAACAGCCCAAAACAAACTTGCAATAACCGTCCACTCAAAGCTTTTCGTCAGTTTTCTGCAAATATAGTAAAATGAAAGTACCGTAAACAGACTATATATTACCGTAAGCCCTCTTAATGCAACGGCACTTTCTCCAAATACCCTTATCCACAATCCTAATAAGAAAAAATCCGATTTGAATTCCAGCAGTTTATCGGATACTGCTCCTGTGCCAAAATCCCATTCATAAAATTGTCCCGTATAAGCAAAACCAAGCGTGTCTTCCAACGTAAAAAACTCATCTCCGCTGAATTCTCCGCCTGTAGCCAGCCGATAAATACAAAGTCCCAAAAAGACTGCCGCAATAAGCAATGCCGCAACAATATCTCTCTTATATTCTTTTATCTCTAATTTTTTCTTTATTCCTAATTGCATTTTGCCTCTCCCGGACAGTTTTTCACTATCTGCCATGCTTCATATCATCCAATATCTGCATAATATGATTATAATAATTCTGGAAAGATGATTTTTCCATAACCAGTTCAAAACTCTTTCTTCCCATTTCATGCATTCTGTCTTTATCCAAAATCAGTTTTTCCATTTTGTCCAACAGGTCTGCCCGATTGTTCACCTCTACCAGATAGCCATTTACTTCATTCTTTACATAGGTAGCTTTTCCGTGAAGATTGCTGCAAATAACAGGCAATGAACAGGACATTGCTTCCAACTGTGATATCGAAACCTTTTCTTCACTGGGGAGCAAAAACACATCCGCCTTTCCGTACTCTTCAAAGACAGTTTTTTGCGTTGCATTACGAATTAATGTTACATGCTCACCTATCTGTTTTTCTTCAATCAGTTTTAATACACTTGCGTAATAAGCCTCCTGCGATTCACAGCTCACCTCACCTACAAGTGTCAGATGGATTGGATATTTCTCCAACAGCTCACTGCACACATCCAGCATCAGCAAATGGTTTTTGCACTCCATAAAACGACCAACACACAGAAAATGCACCACTCCATCCTTGCAGTATGTTTTCTCCTCCGGCAAAAAATGCGGCTCCATAACAAAAGAAACATAATACGTGTGCGGATCACGCACCATGTTTGGTCCCGGTGTACCTTCCGAAACCGTAATACGATACTTCGGCGACAAACTCCTTACTAATCGGCGCAAAAGCGGATTGCTGTCTCTTTTTTCCTGCCATGCCGGACTCTGATTATACAAAATAGCCGGAATCCCATGTCTCTTGCAAATCGCATACACAATTATATTATACAAAGAACGTTCTCTTAAAATTGCCACATCCGGTTTAAAATCCAAAATCAATTTTCTCAACTTGAAATACGGCGGAAAACCTTTTTTGGAAGACACTGCAAACATTTCATCCGGGTCATCTCTTTTCTTCATTTTGTTTACGCTCTTAAACCACAAATTAAAAAGAGACGAATAGCCCAATATAATGGGTTTCACGTCATTATGATTTTCTCCCGGCGATGTCAGCTGACTGATAAACATCACCTTATGTCCGTTTTGCAGCCATCCACGCATAATCGGCACCTGATTTGTATGATAACGCGGTGCAACATATAATACGTTCATTTTTACTCTCCTTTGCCCCGATATGGGTTTGCATCCAAAATGCATTGTACCAGCTCCATCTGGTGAATCATTGCCTTCCCATTTTCTTCTCTTATCTGCATTTTGTCAATGCTGTCACCAAATATTTCAATCGTATGCAGAAACGAATCATCCGCTTCTACACAAATCTGCCTCTCCTCCATGCCTGCCTTAACCGTAAGTGTCGCTTCAAAATCAGCCGGAGGTGTGAAAAATCTCGGTGCCACCAGATAGCCCTTACTTCCCCACAATTCAAGCTCACATTTATAGGCATTGTCCATGCCAAAAGAAACCTGTGCCGTCACGTCGCCTTCCTTCTGCAAAGTAACACTTCCAAACATGTCCACATCATGCATGTCATCATACATAAGGTGTGAGGTTTTAATTTCCATGTTTCCAAAAAAGAGTTCCATCGCTTTTAACGTGTATCCTCCGCAGTCAAGCAGGGCTCCTCCGCCCAGTGCCGCCTTATAACGAAAATCATCCATACTCCTATGCGGAAAACCAAATGCCGCTCTTGCCAGCTTTATTTCTCCAAGCATACCGCTTTCTATCACTTCTCTGACCTTTTGCACCTGCGCATGATAACAAAAGCCGTAATTCTCCAAAACAGATACTTCATTTTTTTTAGCAATTTCGATAAGCTCCTTTGTATCCCGCAGACTTATGGTAGATGGTTTTTCCAAAAGTACATGCTTTCCTCTTTCCAGAGCTTCCTTTGCCCATCTAAAATGCAGACTGGGTGGCAACGGAATATATACTGCATCAATCTCATCCGAAGCAAGAAGGCTCTCATATCCGCAATACGCTTTCCCGGAATACTCCATGGCAAGCTCCTGTGCCTTTTCCAGCCTTGAAGCCGAGGAAGCGGCAATACCAACAAACTCAAATTTTTCACTCTTCCTGAGTGCCGGCAAAAATCGCCTTTTAGCAATATCTGCTGCCCCCAATATACCGATTCTGATTTTTTTCATTCTGTTTTCATCCTGTTTTATCAAAAGCCTCTTATAACTCCAGCAACGACAGTAAATTTCTAAGCTGAATATTGAGGCAGTTGTTTACCTGCGTCAATATATTTAATGTACCGTAATCACTCCAAATATATCCGCCGGGCAGCTCTCCCAGTTCCTCTTTCTCAATATAGATAATGGCATTACGGTTTTCTTCCTGATAAAACCGACCGCCTTCCTCCGATAAAATCGTATCGGCAATTACATCCGTTCCGTTTTGTAATTTCAGGAAAAAATGTTTTTCTACCTCATCTTCTTTTTCAGTTGAAAATGCTTCTCTTTGGACGGTAGGTCCGATTTCGATACCGTCAAAGCAGCCTGCTTCCGGTTTTACCTTAACCAAAAATTTCATGATACCATCTTCATCACAGCAAAACAGTCCGAATACCGCTTTCCCTTCTGCTGCAAACAGTGGCTGCTTCCAATTGGTAACCTCTCTGCCTTCTATGCTGATGTCACAGAAAATCACGCGAAACGGATACTTTTTCTTGCAGACAATCTGCTTATCTTCCATGCACCAGTCATCTAATTCATGGAGAGGCAACCGCTGTATTTTATTTTCCGCAAACATTTTGTAATTGTTGATTTCATGAAAAATTTCTGAAATCGTCCTGCGGTTCATGCTCCATGCCGTTTTATAGAAGTACGGCTTATTTTTAAACGGCGCATCCCCCTCCTGCCCCATTAACACATATGGGATGCAGGACAATACCGTTCGGGTATCCATATTAACCAGATTGTCATGGTGCATCATCTCTTTTATCTGAGACAAAGTCATCCACCTGTGAGAATCCGGCTCTGCAATTTGCTCATAAATCATGGCAATCACATTACGGTTTCGTTTCTTTAAAAATCTGGAGGACTGTTCCGATTGAATCTGATCAACGATAATATCCTCCGGCTTCATATCCGTAAAATATTCTAAAAAAGCAGGTGCCATCCCTCCATGTTTTCTCGTAAAATTGCTTTTGGTTGCCTGTAAGGTAGGCGACAGCTGCACAGTGTTTACATTACCCGGCTCAATTTTGGCCTGCATCAGATAATGCCATATGCCTTCAATTTTACAACACAAAATACCCAAAAATCCGATTTCATCCTGTAAAATAATCGGCTGCTCCAGCTTCAGACTGCCTTTTTCATATTGACGAATGCCGTAAATCTGAAAAAAGCTTCCTTTTTCATTTCGAATACAGCCTTTCTGTCTGTCATAAAACCATGGGCTGCACTCATTCAGACTGATTTTTTCAAGTGATACATGAAGCCGCCTTTTTCTCTCCTCAAGCCATTCGAAGAGCTCCTCCATCGTATGCAGAGCTCTCTGCTCCTCCTGCACCGTTTCCGTTATCTGATTCAATATCTGCTTTCTTTTATCTTCCATCGAAGCTTATTCCTTTTTCAAAGCATCAAGAAATTCCTGATAATCATCATAAGTCTCTTCTCCCGGCTCAAATACATGATCGCAAATTGCCATCATTACACAATCCGAAGAAAAGTTTTTCATGGTTCTCCATATCATTTCATCGATATAAAGTCCTTTTGTAGGATCGTCCATATGATAGGTTTTCTTTTCTACGCCATCATCCACATCCACATCACAGCTTCCTGCTATCGGAACCAGTACCAGCTTTGTCTTCTTTGTAGCATGTTCTCCACGGGCAGCACCCGGAATCACATCTCGCACCCAAAAAATCCTCTTAATGTCAAATGGCAGTGGATTATTATTATGCTCTACTACAAGTAATCTGCCATCATGCTCCTGTACTGCTTTGATATCAATCAAGTAGCTCTTTCTATCCTTCATATGCATTAACCACCTTTATTACTGTTTCAATTTCTTCGTCAGACATATAGTCCATCATCGGAAGTGAAATAACAGTTTTGCAATCCTTTTCCGCAATCGGGAAGGAGCCCTCTCCATGTCCCAGATATGCAAGTGCCGGCTGTAAAAACGGAGGCGTCGGAAAATGTACATCCGTCTGAACTCCATTATCTGACATGTATTTTCTAAAGCCCGCCTGATCCTCTACGTTAATAACGAACAGATACCAGTTGGTTGTAGCTCCCTCTACCATTTCAGGCATCTGAATCAGCGGATTGTGAATTCCTGCCAGATATGCATCCGCAATTTTTCTTCTGTTTTCCAGCAGCTCCGGCATATGCTTCAGTTTGATTCGTAAAAGCCCTGCCTGCATCTCATCCAGACGCGAATTAAATCCAAGCACAATATTATGATATTTGTAGTCACTTCCATAGTTTCGGTAAGTTTTAATCTTTTCAATCAATTCCTTGTTACGGGACACCACACCGCCTCCGTCACCGAAGCCTCCCAGATTCTTTGTAGGATAAAAGCTGAAAAATCCGGCATCTCCAAACAATCCTGTATTGGTTCCTTTATAGGAAGCAAAGTGCGACTGGGCACAATCTTCAAACAGCATCAGATTGTGTTTCTTGCAAATATCTACGATTTTCTCCATTCTGGTAGCCTGTCCGTATAAATGTGTTACAAGGACAGCCTTTGTCTTATCGGTAATGGCTGCTTCGATTTTATCCGGATCCATATTGTGATATTTGTCCGGTTCCACGAACACCGGTGTACCACCGTTCTGTGTGATGCCCAGCATCGTAGCGATATAACCGTTGGACTGCACAATAACCTCGTCACCTGTTGTAATGCCGCACGCATGTAAGCCTAATCGGATAGCATTTAAGCCATTGTCTACACCTGCACAGTAGCAATCCTCTCCCAGTGACTCTGCAAATTCTTTTTCAAAAGCCTCTACTTCTTTTCCAAGAATATACCAGCCACTCTGCATAACAGAAATTGCCTTCTGATTATATTCTTCTTCATATAAGCGATATCCTCTCACCAATTCGTTTACCGGTATCATATCTCTTCTCCTTTATTTTCTGTTTTTCCACACATCGATATATTGCTGTGCTATTTTTCTATAATCATGGAACTCCTCCACAAACTTTCTGGACTCATAGCCCCACTGCTCTATTTGATTTCTGTTCTCGATGACATACTCTATCTGTCGTACAATCTGTTCCACCTCAGGCTTAATATGAATTACCGGGCTTTTCTCCAGTCCAAATTCCTTTAGGGAATTACGCGAAGCACCACCCAGCACAACCTTTCCCTGCGCCATACCATAGCAGGCATTCATACCCCAGCAATGCTCCTTGCACTGGTCAACCAATACATTAGTTTTTCTAAGTACTTCCAAATATTCCTGAAACGGCAGACTGCCACATACAAGCATCTCTACATCATTCGGATACTTTTTCTGTATAATCTCAAAGGCCTCCCGTATATAAGCGGTACCTTTGTCTTTTTCTCTGAGAATTCCATGATAAAACACAAGCTTACCACCGGGCTTGTTCGTCTGATATTCCGTCTTATCTGCATTAAACGGAAGTGGAATGGTTTTTTTACAATTCGGAAGCTCCCTCACTCCCACCGCATACTCATACATCACCGGAATAATTCCGTCCGCTATACGATCTGTATACATTTCCGTCCGCCTTGTCATCTCACGGCGCAGACCTCCTCCGGTATACATTTCATGCTTATGCGGATTATCATCAAACGTATAATAGCCTAATTTCCCGTCTCTCCACGCCTTATAAAGAGAGTAGCAATTACCCGCAACATTTACATACAGACTTTCGTTTTGTGCTTTTAAAGCCTTTACCATATGACTGTTAATATAAGGGCGATAGGCATTTTCATGCACCATCTGAACCACATCATATCCCTGTAGTCTTTTCTTTCCTAATACAGGCTCTACCAGCTTATAGTATATTTTTTTCAGCTTAGCGTTGTCTCCGGTGCGATACAGCGGCATGTCCGCTCCGGGTATCTGTTTCCAGCCATCACCGTTAGCAGCTAACGTCACATCGACTCCAAGCTCCCGCAACCCCTGCTTCAGATTTAAATAAAATCCGCTAAACTCTCCTACCAAAAGTACTTTCATACCGAAACTGCTCCATCAATATATTTGCGCCATTTATCCGCAATTACCTCTTCCGCAAAGGTATCTCTCACAGCCACTCCGTTTTTTCCCAGCCTTTCTGCCAGTTGTTCATCCGCTGCTATCCTTTCCATTGCTGCTTGAAGTGCTCCGGCATCTCCTACCGGTACTAACAATCCGTTTTCCCCGTTCTGAATGCAGAGCGCAGAGCCTCCTATCGGGCAATCCGTAGAAACACAGGGAATGCCCATTGCCATCGCTTCCATCAAAGAATTCGAAATACCTTCATAATCCGAGGAAAGCACATACATTCCATATGGACGAATGGTCTCCAAAATATCACTCCGAAAGCCCTCAAAAACGACCTGCTTTAACACACCAAGCTCGTCTGCCTCCTGCCTCAGTGCCTGCTCCAATCGTCCTTTTCCGAATATATGCAATTCCCACTCAGGAAAGCTTTTATGAAATCCGGCAAATGCCTGCAATAATAAGCTGTGATTTTTCTGATTCTCCAATCTTCCAACCACCGCAATCCTTTTTTCTCTCTCAAATCCGCATTCCTTTGTCAAGCCCTTCATGGGCTCGGGCAGCTCTTTACAAATCGGATTCGGAATTACAACACTGTTTTTCTGTATTTTTTTTGAAAAACAGCCTCTGGCATCCTCTGTCTGAAACACAAAGCCTTTGCAAAGGCTGTACACAAAATTTCGGATTGCCGGATAACCGCAGCGATTCGGATCATTTCTTTCCGAAACAATCACTCTATTTTTTAGTCCTAACGCTGCCAAAATGGTAAACAGATTAATCTCTGTGCCAAAAGAAACAATTTTCCACTCTCGATGCTGTTTAAAATATCTTCGCATGGCAAACAGTCTTTTTAACTGCACAAGCGGATTCCCGTGTGAAGGCTGTCCGATGGACAAAATAGTTACTCTCTCATCCAACGGATAAGCAGACTCATCACCCGCTACCATTAGTATCGTAACCTGATCACCCCGGCGCACATAGCGGTTTGCCAATGTGGCAAGTACCCTTTCCGCTCCACCGCCGTTCATGGCAGATATGACAAATATGACTTTCATATACTTCTCCATATCTTATTAATTATAGCATTCCTGCATTCAAAATACAATGTTGGCAGTCTTTCTCCGGTAGTTTTATCTTATGCACATTTCCTTGTATACGGAAACCACCTTCTGAACACTTATTGCAACATCAAATTCACTCTTGATTTTCTCTGTCGCTTTTCTGCCTAACTGTTGTCGCAGCTGTTGATTCTCCAACAGCTCTGCCAAGCATCCTCTCAGGCCCTCGGTATCTCCCGGCTCACACAACAATCCATTCTCCCCGGTTTTTATCAAGTGCGGAATCCCGCCCACATAAGTAGACACCACTGCCATACCATAGGACATCGCTTCCAGCACAGACATCGGCATACCCTCATGATAAGTCGGCAGCACATAGATACTGCATTCTTTCAGCAAACGTTCCTTTTCTGTCCCTCTGACCCAGCCAAGAAACGTTACACAGTCCGCAATACCCTTTTCCCTGCAAAGCTGTTCCGCCTGCTCCCTTTCGCCGTCACCACCGAAATAAATATGTGCCTTTGGATATTTTCTAAAAATTTCCGGAAGTACCTCAAGCAAATCATAGGTACCTTTTCTATGCCCCAAAATACCCAAAAATAACATATTTTGATTGTTATAATCCTTTTGGTACATCTCCGGCATTTTTACTGCATTATATACCACCTCGATTTTACTGTTCTCGCATATTTCCCCTGCAAGAAACTCTTTCCAATCATCCGACAGCGCAATCACCTTATCCGCCATCGCGAAAATTTCTCTCACTTCCCGTTTTTGTGTCTCATTACATCTTTCCCGATAAAACAGGTCAAAGGTACTGCCGTGCATATGAATAATAATTTTCTTTTTCTCTTTATATGCCTTTCGAATAAAAACTGCCTTTCGATAAAAGCTGTTATCCGCAGACATGTGAACATGAAGAATATCCTGATTTTTAATTAGAAACTCAAAGCGCACTCTCGCGCATGCTGCCACAAAGAGCTTTTTCAGCTTAGAACCGTCCCGCATAGTCGGAAGGTAAGTGAGTTCACACAATCTGTCCAGTCCCACATCATAATAACTGTTTACCACACTGGACACTCCGCCGCGCACATCTCTCCCGGCTCCTATCATCAATACCTTCATTTACTTTTCTCCCATGTTATTGTTGTTATAATTGTAATATCCCGATTTGTATTCCCTCTAAATCGTATTTGCTCCGTATGCTTTTTCCTGCCGTATTCCTCAGAAACCCACGCCATTACAAGCTCCGGCACAGGCAGACCTTCTTTTTTCATACCCGTTTCCTGCACTGTTTCATCCGAAAACCGTACCTGCATCTGCATCGGAGTTCCGTCTGCCGTCATAATCCGGATGGTATCAGCCATTCCCTTTTCATCCTGCCATACCTTTGCTTTTCGTCCAAGCAGGAAATGCATCCCATAAGAAATGTCTTTTTTTACATGAAGCAGACTGTCATATATTTTCAATTCGCTTCCGGCAAACACAAATTTTCTTTTATGAATCACCGGAGCATAGCCATCATGCTCTGCCTCCAAATAATATATCTTTTCCTTCTCTACATCACAGGGAGCATTACAGCTGTTTTCCTCTCCCTCTTCCCATGCATTACCTACCGTTAAATTGTGCCACAAAAGTGTCGTTTTTGCCCGTTTTCCCCACAAAAACGCTCCCAGCATCTCTGACTGGTTCTTATCCTTTATCGTCACCGTATTATGATTTTCCGTCTGACGAAATGCATTCCTGTTTTCCAAATCCATATGATAAATATAGGTTCCTGCATCCGCAAATACCGGCTTTCCCCGCATATACATCTGAAATGACAGTGCATCCGCATGTCCGTGAGCTGCAATGCTGCCAAACCCAAGCTCACCGTGGTCGATACCGACAAATACTTCTCCGTCCTCGCTCTTCATAAGAGTGACACCGCCCTCTTCATAACACACAGCTGCCCTGCTTAGATAACAAGGTTTCTGCATCGCAGTTTCTATTTCCGCTCCGGCTACAAGCCGGTTCAGCGTAATATCATTGATCTGCTCAGTATATCGCTCTGCCAGCAGCAAGCCCATAAGCTGAAGCACATAGCTGTAATGGTCTCTTTTCTCCGACTGCTCCCTGCTTTCACAAATGCCTTCTAAATCAAGAATCTTACCCGCATCATCATCACCAAATACAACCGTTTCTCCATAATTTCCACGGCAATCTGCTACATATCTGCTCATTTTCTGCATAACAGTCCGCCAATGCAGCGGAATGCTTCTGCCATCCCGCTGCATTGTCAGCATCAACAGCCCTACCGCTTCCATAAAAAAAGACTGATAATGCAGCGACACCTCTTTATTCACTCCATCTTTGTAATTCTGACGCGGAATTTCATGGTTTAAAATGGAAAGTGCCGTTTCCGTCCATTCCTCATGTGCCATTACAATTCCGGCAATCCCCATTGCCGATGCCTCTACGATGACATGGTTATTCGCTGAGGAATATCTGGAATAATGTCCGGAAACATATTCTGTCATATTGATAATGCCAATGCGCAGCCGTTCACAAATCGCCTCCGCTTCGGCCACATTCTGTCCCTTTGCAAAGCGTCCATCATTCATTTCCTGCAACGCTTTTCTCAAAAAGCCCAGTGTATAAATCCAGTTAATATCCCGGATTGCAACTTCCATAACACTCGTCCAGGATATTCCAAACAAAAACGGATTTGCTTTGTCCCAATCCGCAAACAATTCTGACAGTTCTGTCAGAAAATCACCCTCTCCGGTATGATAATAGTTACACGCAAGCAGGGCAAACTGGAAATGACGATTCAACTCCCAGTTTGTTCTGGCATCTCCGATTTCGTCTCTTTGCTTATACTGCAAATCATAAGAAAAATTAAGTGGCCACCTGCCTTCTGTCTGAAAGCCAGCGTGCCAGTCCTTACGATATTTCTCATAATCATAACCGCCCAAAAGAAAAATGCTACGGTTCGAGATCATATGCTGCCCTTCCGGCATATTGACATTCTCGGATGCAATCGCCAATTTCTCCACATGAAAACGAAGGTCTTCTTTTCCCTGATAGAAGACCTTTTCTGTAATCGATATATGCTGTTTTCCGAATCTTTCCCGTTCTGCTCTTTCCATTTTTTTCTGTCGCATGCGCCAAAGAATCTCCCTGACACTCATTGCACGCAGACGGTTAACATACCAGCTGATATTCGCCATATTAGAACTCCGTTCCTGCCATATCTTTTTCAATTATCCGGTTCTGTTTTTCATTTGTATTGATATTGCCCCACGAGATGCCCTCGTAGTTTCCTGCATAGTCTACTTCCTTCCATGCACGTACCAAATCCACGATAATCTTACCCGGATATTTCTGAAGCAAATCTTCGAACTCTGCCTCTTTATTGGTTACGACAAGCACATCCGACTCACTTACTACCTTATCCAAATCATCATAAACAAAATGCTGTAAATGAGGAATCTTTGCCATGATGAAGTCCTTATTTGTACCGGTAATCTCAGACAGCTTTACATTTTTATCGTAAATACGCATCTCAAAGCCCTTTCCGAGAAGCACCTCCACTACATCTACAATCGGACTGCAGCGCAGGTCGTCCGTACCCGCCTTAAAGCTTAAGCCCAGGATGCCGATTTTGCGTTTCCCTTTTTCCATAATCATGCGGACAGCATTCTTTTTCTGGATTTCATTGCTTTCCTCGATGCTGTTAATCACCGGCACATCCACATAATAATCTCTTGCCAGTGTTCGCAGTGCCTTGGAATCCTTTGGCAGACAGGAGCCACCGTAAGCAAAGCCCGGCTTAAAATAATAAGGAGAAATATTTAGCTGCTTATCCTTACAGAAAATCTCCATAACCTTATGACTGTCTACGTCCAGTGCCTTACAGATGTTTCCAACCTCGTTACCAAATACAATTTTCAGTGCATGGAACGTATTGTTGATATATTTCATCATCTCAGCGACTTTAATATCCGTAGCAATAAATTCACCCGGAATATCCTGATAAAGCTGACGCATCTTTTCGACTGCTGTTTCATTGTCAGCTCCAACCAGTGTCAGCGGCGGATTCAAATAGTCCTCTACCGCGGTTCCTTCTCTCAAAAATTCAGGATTGGATACTACCGTAAAGTCCCGGTTTCTCTTTTTGCCGGATGCTTCTTCAATAATTTCTCCAATTTTTGCATTGGTTCCGGGTAAAACCGTACTTCTGATTGCCACAATATGAAACTCTGTTTTCTTTTTCAAAGCCTCACCAATCTGAGAAGCCACCTTATAGATATATTCCAGATTCAGGTGCCCTTCTCTGCTGCTGGGTGTACCAACTGCAATAAAAGAAATCTCCGAATTTTCCACTGCATATACAGCATCTGTCGTTGCCTCTAATTTGCCTTCCTCATGAGCTTTTTTTACTAACTCATCAATATCCTTTTCAATAATGGTAGGACGTCCCTGATTCATCAAGGCTACCTTGTGCTCCGATACATCCACACCAACCACGTGATGTCCCAGCTTTGCACAGCAGGCAGCACCCACACATCCTACATATCCCATTCCAAATATACTGATTCTCACTTGATTTCTCCTTCAAAAAATGCCCGATAGCCCTCTAACAGTGCTTTGCTCGTATGCTCCCAGGAAAGCTCCTCTACCACACGCTTTCTGCCGAAAGCAGACATTTCTTTTCTCTTTTCTTCATTATCTAAAAGCTCTACAATTTTCTTTGCCATATCGACGGAATCATTTGGCTTCGCATAAAGAGAAGCTTCCCTTGCGGAATATTTCCCCTCCGTTAAATCAAACTGCACAATCGGCTTACCAAGTGCCATGTATTCCAGCACCTTGTTCATGGTAGACTTATCGTTCATCGGATTGTATTCATCCGGATTGACACAGATATCCGCAGTATTTAAGTAGTCCAGCATCATATCATCCGGCGCACGTCCGGTAAAGGTCACAATATCATCGATTCCCATCTGTACCGAAAGTTCCTTCAGCTCCTCGAGAGAAGTCCCTCCGCCTACGATACCATAGCAGATATCGTCACGCTTCATTTCTTCTCTAATGTATTTTGCCGCCTCAAGCAGATACTGGATACCCTCCTGCTTGCCGATAACTCCCAGATAGCCCACCATGTATTTTCTGCCACCCTTTAGCTCCGGCTTTGGAGGCTGGATTTTCAATCGCTCCAGCTTTGGTCCGCTACGCAGTACATACACCTTTTTCGGATCCATGCCCCCGCGCTCTATAGCAATCCTTTTATAAGATTCGTTCGTTACAAAAGCAAAGGTACAGTTTTTGTAGGTCTGCCTCTCCAGCCATGTCTGGCTTTTGTAGAGGAGTCCCTTTTTCCCAAACTTTGCCTCAAACAGCTCAGGACAGATGTCATGATGGTCAAAAACATATTTTACACCATACTTACGAAAACGCTTCGCTACCATGTAAATATCATCCGGCGGATTGCAACCATGAATCACGTCAAAGCCAACCTCTTTATAAATCCTTTTTGCCAGACGAAGCTCATGATAAAGTGCAGCTCCGTATTCCTTCACATAGCCGATAAATCCGCTTGCCTCCGCAGGCAAATCATGACGATAAATATGCACGCCGGAAAGCTGCTCATATTCTTTTTCATAGCCCTTACCCTTTGGGCAGATGACCGATACGGTATATCCGTTTTCCACAAGGGTTGTTGCCTCCTGCCACACACGGGTGTCAAAGGGCACCGGCAGATTTTCTACAATAATCAATATTTTTCTATCATTGCTCGATTTCATATAAATCTTCTCCAAAATATTCCTTCAAATATTTTTCTATATATGTCCTTCGGTTTTGCAAAAACTCACAATCCTTCTCTATCGTTGCTTCGTATTGCGCTTCACTGTATCCCGAATCATACCAATATTTTTCAAAATAAACAATGGGCTGCTCCATTTGCTCTGCCAGCTCTCTATACCGAGAAACGGTATTTTCATGGCTGAATTGATTATCCATCAATTCCGAAAACCTCTCCACAAACTGTTTTCTGAATTCTTTGTTTTTCAAAAGTCCCTTCATCAAACGGTGTTCAAAATACGGAGGACGACCACTAAACGTTTCTCCTGTCAAAGAATTTTCTGTATAATCTTCCATGGAATCATCTACATCATAAATTCCCCATCGCCATCTGCCGTCAGCATATCGACTTCCTCCTACCACCTCATCGGAACGCCACGCGAGCATATTGTATTTCTCCAAATTGTCGTGTGCATTAAAAAATATCAATGTACAATAATAATCAATCAGATTTGAAATATCTACACGTGCGGAAATCCAATCATAATGCTCCTGTACGCTCATATCATGCTCTGCCGCATACTGCAATACCTCTTCATAATCCTGCTCACCCCGGATATCATCCGGACTGTCTGACGCTCCACCTTTTAAAACAATTACATTTTCTGTTTCCACATTGCAATAGTTTTCAAAAAATTGTTCATCCATTTTTTCCATAAGAGCGCAGGTTCCATAATATTCCCCGTTTAAAAATACATACACCGGTTCATAATGTATCGGAACAATATTCGTCCCTTTAACCATCTCATTTATAAAGCAGTCTCTTAATATGCAATTGTAATATTTCAGCATCAGCTTTTCAGATGCCACACCATTATCCCAAAAATCATACTGCAAAACACTGTTATTATCAATTGCCTCTCTGGCACATAAATTCAATCCTTTAACAATTCCAAAATTGCTGGAATGTCCTCTTATACGAAGTCCCACGTCCTGACGAAAACACAATCGCCCACCATCAAACAGAGAGATACTTCCTTCTCTTTCCCATTTTCTGCCACGATAGCTGAAATTTCCCTGCACCTCGAAGTCATTTTCCCTTCCGGCTTCTCCTTCTTCTGATTCCAGCCAATAGTCATATATTTCCCCCAACACCATAATACCGTCTTCATAGGAAAACAAATTATCCGGTGAGGATACCACCGAAAGCACACTTATTCCTTCACGGAAAAAATCCGTATTTTCTCCTACAAAATAAGTCTTCGTCACTGTTTTGCTTTTTTCACCGTTTTCACGAAAAGCTGCAGCCCGAACAATTACCGCCTGTGCAATCGGTGAAGCCGGAATCTGATGTGCATGCAGTGTAATATCGTCACGCACCGACCAATTGTCAGCATTTTGTTCTTTTATGGATATGGAAATCGGTTCTGTGTACAGATAATCTCCCATATCCGGCTCGCTTCCATCCAGTGTATAATAAATCTGATTTTTCTGTGCTGAAAGCTCTAATAAAAATTCCTCCTGATAGAACCCTTCTTCTTTTGAAAACACCGGTTCATCCAGAGTGATTGCACCGTCCCCTTCTGCAGCAGAATTCCCTGCATATGGCGAACAATCCTGTATGCCGCAATTTGCATCTCCATCCGGCACTCTGCCATACGACATATCTGTATCCGTATCTTCAAAGGCGAACCAATCCACTAATTCACCTGCCGGGTTAAATAAATACAAATTTTTCCTCTGAAAATTACAGGAAACATACCCCATCTCCAGCTGCTTTTCATTTGGAGTTGCATCTGCCATAAGTACCTTAAAGCTCTTTGGTTTTATAATCAGATTACTTAAAATGCTGCCACCCGACTTATTCACAAGCGAATCCGTTATCCGATAGCCGGTTAAGTCTATCATTTCATCGCTTTTATTGTAAAGCTCAATATATCCTCTCGGATATTTTCCTTCATCATCTGATATTACTGACAAATTTCTGCTACAAACCTCATTGATACAAATCTCATTTTCCCGCACTCGCGGAAATCCACGCAGGAAAACAAGTCCCAATACAAAAATTGACAGAAATACTACCATCCATCTTTTCTTCACGCTTTATTTTGCTCCCTTTCCAAACAGTACTACCCATACTGTCTGAAACAGTATTTTTATATCCAAACTCAACGACCAATGATCAATATAGTGCAAATCATATTTTACTACATCATCAAAATTATCAATCTCACTCCTGCCACTGACCTGCCACATCCCCGTCAATCCGGGCGTCATACAAAGTCTTCTCCGATAATAAGGCGTATATTGCTCAAACTCATCCACCGTCGGCGGTCTGGTTCCCACCAGACTCATATCCCCCTTTAATACATTCCAAAACTGAGGCAGCTCATCAATGCTTGTCTTACGAATAAACCTACCCACTTTTGTCACACGAGGGTCATCCTCCATCTTGAACATCAGCCCCTGCATTTCATTTTGTGCTTCTAACTCCTTTTTCCGTTCTTCTGCATCAATATACATGGAACGAAATTTATAAATCTTAAAACGACGCCCGTTTTTACCGATACGCACCTGTGAAAAAACAATCGGTCCCGGCGAATCCAGCTTAATTGCAAGTGCCACAAACGGATACAAAATACCCGTAATCAAAAGTCCGACAAGGCTTCCCGCAATATCAATCAGTCGCTTTATCATCCCTCTTTTATTGTCAATCTGCTGCATCGCATAGGTAACTACCGTGAAGCCGGCAAATTCACCCACACTGCGTACTTTAACATCCATATCTACCACATCAATATTATAGTGGCAGCGAATTCCCATTGTCTCCAAATCCATAATCAGCTGTCTCAGCACATTCTTTCCAACCTCCGGCAAATGGACAAACACTTCGTCCACCGGCATCCGCTTAATGACATCAACTACATTATGTCCGTCTGCCACTACCGCTACGTCTTGTATGCGTTGCCCCATCCTGTTCTCATCCCATATAACAGCGGCCGATATCTCGCAGTCATACTCTGTCCCATTTACCAGAATTGGCAAAAGTTTTTCTGCATTTTCACGATCGGTAATAACCATAACCTTGGTTTTTCCGCGCTCGACACGATATCTGGCGCGCAGTACCTTTTTTAAAAGCGCATGTGTTACACACATAAAACCTGCATTTAATAAAATAAAATATCCAAATACAAGGCGGGAAAAATTTTCTGCTTCCTTAAAGAAAAATAAACTGCAGCCTAAAAAAACAAGCAATCCTGCAATATACTTTGCAATGGATTTAACCTCGACATAATACCCTCTGCGCAGAAAATCTCTGCCACCGCAGACAAGCATATCGTACAAAGCCGTAAAAAGCAAAATCCATACACAAACGAGTAAATAAGTATGCGGATTATCTGTCCTTTCAAATGTCTCATAACGCATTAAAAGAGCAAGCAAATAAGACAGAACTACACAAATGTAATCTGTCACCATAATTAAATATAACTCTGTTATCCTGCTCTTTTGTTCCATATACATCTATAATTCTCTTTCCAGCATTTCTACACAATCATCAAAGCTCTTTGCTTTAAAATATTCTAACATATATTTTATTGTATAATATTTTCTATTATGAAAAAATTTTAAAATATGCTCCGTTTCCTCATCCACGTCACACTGACTATACCGCATGCTTTGACACAGCATTGCATCGTCTACCGAATCTGCATACTCAAGTACCGCCTGCTCCACTCGGCTTTCATGGAAATCCCAATTTACCATTTCGATATATCGTTCCACAAACTTCTCTGCAAACTCCTCATTCTGAATCAGTGCTTTCAGCATCTTATGCTCAAAATAGCCATCCTTAGACGGTCTGATTTCTTCTGTTATATTGTTTCTTTCATATTCTAACAAACAATTGTTAATATCATAAACAGCCCATCTCCATTTTCCGTCCGCATATTTATTACCTGTGTCAACCGTTCTTACCTTCCATGCCATCATATTATACCATTCTTCACTATCCGGTGAATCGAAAAAGATATGTGCACAATAATAATTAATAAATGTTTCAAAATCTATCTTATTACTTATATATTCATAATTCGCCGGAATGGTCATATCATGATTTTCTGCATATTCAAACAATTCTTTAAATTCCGTTTCCTCCTCATCGGTTCCCTCGGATACATAACGATTCTTGAAGATAATAACATCTTCCTCTTTTAC
>JAZNIP010000030.1:0-17805 GCA_045577575.1 Lachnospiraceae bacterium
GTCCTTAAAGGTTGGGGAAAGCAGCACATTGACTGCCAAGACATCCCGCGGCAGTGTTAAATGGTCGAGTGACAATGAAAAGGTTGCGAAGGTCTCTGACGGAAAGGTAACTGCAGTGGCGGAAGGAAGTACTACCGTTAAAGCGGTTTCCAAAGAAGACGATAATGTGAGTGCGACCTGCAAGGTGACTGTTTCCAAAGCGGGCAGCCTGTCTGTAAAGCTGGATGTTACAGAGCTTAAGGTCTATACAAAGAAAGAGAAGGAAATCAAAGCAACTGCATCCGGTGCAAGTGGCAAGGTATCCTATAATTTTGAGACAAAAGACAAATCCATTGCAGATGTGGATGATGACGACGAAGAATGCACGATAGAGGGTGTAAAGGTCGGTGAAACAGAAATTACAGTGACTGCGAAGGATGATTCCGGCGCGAAGGCGACAGCGACCTGTAAGGTAAAGGTTCTTCTCAATCCAAAGGAGGATAAGAGCAGCAAGCTGAAGGATAAAGATGGAAACCAGGTATACATTATAGATGATGATGAGTATAAAGAGGCTGTTTATGCAGACTACTATACGGAGGATGAATTCTATGTTAAAGCAAAAAATGTAACATATCAGTATACCGGTTGGCAGACGATCAACGGAAAAACATATTTCTATGACAAAAACGGAAAGCCGGTGACGGGCGAGCAGATTATTCAGGGAGCGAAATATGTTTTTGGCAGCGACGGAGCATTGGCAACAAATTCCAGTTCGGGTATAATGGGTATTGACGTATCGAAATGGAATGGTACAATTAATTGGACTGCTGTTAAGAATTCAGGTGTAAATTATGCGATTATCCGTTGTGGATATCGTGGTTCTTCTACGGGCGCGCTGATTCAGGATCCGAAATTTAAGGCAAACATTCAGGGTGCAGAGGCAGCAGGAATTAAGGTAGGCATCTATTTCTTTAGCCAGGCAGTGAATGAAGTAGAGGCGGTAGAAGAAGCCTCCATGACACTGAATCTGATAAAAGGACATAAAATTTCGTACCCGGTATTCATTGACGTAGAGTCCAGCGGAGGACGTGCGGACAAGATTGACAAAAATACCCGTACGGCAGTCGTAAATGCATTTTGCAAGACCATTCAGAACGGTGGTTATACAGCCGGTATTTATGCAAACAAAACATGGTTTGAGAGCAAGATGAATACGGCTTCTCTCAGCGGATACAAAATCTGGCTGGCGCAGTATGCGGCTGCACCGACTTACAAAGCGACCAGATATGATATGTGGCAGTACACCTCCAAAGGAAAAATAAACGGAATCAGTGGAAATGTTGACATGAATATCAGTTATCTGGGATACTAAGAGAAGAAAAGAGGAAAAATGATGAGAACGTATTTGGTAACAGGCGGTGCCGGATTTATCGGTTCCAATTACATTCATTACATGTTCAAAAAATATGATAATGAAATCCGTATTATTAATGTGGATGCATTAACCTATGCAGGTAATTTGGAAAATTTAAAGGCAGTGGAAAATCGTGACAACTATACCTTTGTGAAAGCGGATATTTGTGATAAAGAAGCGATTTCCAAGATTTTTGCGGAAAATGACATTGACAGAGTGGTTCATTTTGCGGCAGAAAGTCATGTGGACAGAAGCATAAAAAATCCGGAGGTGTTTGTTCAGACGAATGTTTTAGGCACGGCGGTTATGCTGAACTGTGCAAAAGCAGCATGGGAAAATCCGGACGGTACCTTCAAAGAAGGAAAGAGATTCCTGCATGTATCAACGGACGAGGTTTATGGTTCTCTGGAAGAGGAAGGAAGTTACTTCTATGAGACAACACCTTATGACCCGCATAGCCCATATTCTGCAAGTAAGGCTTCGTCGGACATGCTGGTAAAGGCATATATGGATACTTATAAATTCCCTGCCAATATTACCAACTGTTCTAACAACTACGGACCTTATCAGTTCCCGGAAAAATTGATTCCGCTTATTATCAACAATGCATTGCAGGGAAAGAAGCTTCCGGTATACGGAGACGGTAAGAATGTCCGCGACTGGTTATACGTGGAAGACCATGCGAAAGCAATTGATATGGTGCAGGAAAAGGGTCGTCTGTTTGAAACCTACAATGTAGGCGGTCATAACGAAAAGCAGAATATAGAGATTATCAACATCATTATCGAAACCTTACAGGAAATGCTGCCGGATGGTGACCCGCGTAAGGCACTTGTGTCCAAGGAACTGATTACCTATGTTGAGGACAGAAAGGGACATGACAGACGTTACGCCATCGCACCGGACAAGATAAAAGCCGAAATCGGTTGGGAGCCTGAGACTATGTTTAAGGATGGTATTAAGCTTACAATCAAATGGTTCTTTGAAAACGAAGAATGGATGAAAAATGTAACAAGTGGTGATTATCAGAAATATTATAGCGATATGTATGATGTAAAATAGAGTTTGCAAAAAGAAGGGTTATTTGAAAAAATAATAAGCCTTCTTTCTGCGCGTTAGGAGGAAGAACATGAAAGGTATTATTCTTGCAGGAGGTTCGGGAACGCGTTTATACCCGTTGACAAAAGCGATTTCCAAACAGATTATGCCGGTGTATGATAAGCCGATGATTTATTATCCGCTTTCTACGTTGATGCTGGCGGGAATTCAAGAGATTTTGATTATTTCTACTCCGAGAGACATCAAGGTGTTTGAAGAATTGTTCGGTACCGGCAAGCAGCTTGGTCTGCGTATGGAGTATGCAGTGCAGGAGTATCCGAGAGGTCTGGCAGATGCATTTATTATTGGTGCGGATTTTATCGGCGATGACAGTGTGGCATTGGTGCTGGGTGATAATATTTTCTACGGACAGAGCTTTTCCAGAGTGCTGCGAGCAGCTGCACAGCGTGAAAAGGGTGCAACCATTTTTGGCTATTATGTAAGAGATCCGCGTGAATATGGAGTAGTGGAGTTTGACGAAAGCGGCAAAGCATTATCCATTGAAGAGAAGCCGGAGCATCCGAAGAGTAACTATGCGGTTCCGGGGCTTTATTTCTATGACAACGATGTTGTGGAAATTGCTAAAAATGTAAAACCGTCTGCGCGGGGTGAAATTGAAATTACAAGTATTAACAATGAGTATTTAAATCGGGGAACTCTTCATGTAGAAACCTTGGGACGTGGCTTTGCATGGCTTGATACAGGAAATCATGATGCTCTTTTAGAAGCTGCGGACTATGTTGCAGCGGTACAAAAAAGGCAGGGACTCTATATTTCCTGTATTGAAGAAATTGCATACAAAAAGGGCTTTATTACACGAGAGCAGCTTCTGGCATTGGCAGAGCCGCTTTTGAAGACAAATTATGGGAAATATTTGGTAGAGGTTGCCAATGGACTCTAAGCTCAGAAAAATTACCGTTTTATGTACGGTTTTGATGATTAGTCTGATAATCGGTACGGTTGCGGTTATTCATCTGTTGAAAAAAGAAAATGTGGTGAGGTCCGGGTCACAGTCGGGTGCACATGCACAATCTGATATACAGAGACAGGAGTTGACGGAAGCGGAAATTGATTATTCCGCGTTTCTCGGAGATGAAACTTTCTTTGACAAAGAAAAATCGGATTATGAAAAGCTGATGGAGCATTATGGTAAAAAACTCAGTCTTTACGCTACTTCCGTTGAAAAGGATTTGCGTGTACATGTGCTGAATGAGATGGGCGAGCTGGTGACCGGAGAGGAGCTTTATATTACTCTGAACGGGGAGGAATATAAGGATTTGGATCGGGACGGAATTGTCTATGTGGGTGATTTAAAACCGGGCGAGTATGAGGTGGCACTACAGGAAATAAAGGATTATAAGGTTCCGTCTGCTCCGATGGAAATACATGTCAAGGAAAAGGTAGAATACATACCGATTGACGATATTTCCCTGTTGATAAAAACGGAAGATGACATTGATGCGGAAAAAGAGGATACGAAGGCAGGAGATGCCAGAGAAGATGCGGATGATACCGAAATGACAGATGTGCAGGCATCGGAGGGAAATCGCAGCTTTGGTATTGATGTGTCCAAGTGGAATAAGGAAATTGACTGGGAAGCAGTGAAGGCATCAGGTGTGGAATTTGCCATTATTCGTTGTGGTTATCGTGGTTCGGTTACCGGTGCACTTGTGGAAGATCCGTATTTTTATCAAAATTTGGAAGGGGCAAAAAAAGCAGGCATACAGGTCGGGCTCTATTTCTTTACGCAGGCGATAAATGCGATAGAAGCAGTTGAAGAAGCGAGTATGGTGCTTTGTCTGAATGATGGGCAGCAGCTTGAGTATCCTGTCTTTATCGATACCGAGGGAGCCGGAGGAAACGGACGGGCAGACCATTTGGATACACAGACCCGAACGGAGGTATGTGAGGCTTTCTGTGAAACAATTGAGAATGCAGGCTATCGCGCAGGTATTTATGCCTCCAGAAATTGGTTTTATAATAATTTGGACATGACAAAGCTGGACGATAATGTAATCTGGCTGGCAGAGTACCGGGAGCATCCGGAGTATACAGGAAAATATCAGATGTGGCAGTATACCTCTGACGGTTCCATCAACGGAATTGAAGGAAGAGTAGACTTTAACATCAGTTTTTTGAATGAATAGATAAAGGAGCAAAATGAAATGGGAAAGATTACAGTAGAAACATGTGAAATTGAAGGTCTGAAGGTTATCACTCCGGCTGTATTTGGGGATGAAAGAGGCTATTTCATGGAAACCTATAATTATAACGATTTTAAAGAGGCTGGGATTGAGCAGGTATTTGTACAGGATAACCAGTCGGCATCCAAGAGAGGCGTACTCCGCGGGCTGCATTTCCAGAAAGAGTTTCCGCAGGATAAACTGGTAAGGGTAGTAAGCGGAGAAGTTTATGATGTGGCAGTGGATTTGCGCGAGGGCTCTAAAACCTATGGAAAATGGTATGGAGTACATCTTTCCGCAGAAAACAAGAAGCAGTTTTTTATCCCGAAAAATTTTGCACACGGTTTTCTGGTGCTTTCTGATTATGCAGAGTTTTCTTATAAATGTACGGATTTTTATCATCCGAACGATGAGGGCGGACTGCTTTGGAGTGACCCGGATATCGGTGTTGAGTGGCCTTTGCAGGAGGGCGTGGAGCTGACCATTTCCGATAAGGATACAAAGTGGCCGGGAATCAAAGAATATACCGAGGGAAAATAAGAAATGAAAAAATTTAAAATGTCCAAAAAGGGAAATATTGCAATCGTATTTGCGATTGCAATTGCCTTTTTGATGATTATCGTACTGCATCAAAATCAGTTTGCAAATCCGCAGGATGAGCTGATTAAAAAATGCATTGCCAGTGCAATTATTGTTGTCAGTATGATATTATATGTGGTGCTTTATGAAAAAATTACAGTATTGCCTGCTGAGCTTTATCAGAATCGAAGATTGATTTGGAAGCTGGCAAAAAATGATTTTAAGACAAGGTTTGCCGGCTCTTATTTAGGTATGGTATGGGCATTTGTACAGCCGGTAGTTACGATTCTTGTATATTGGTTTGTATTTGAAAAGGGCTTCAATGCAAAGGCAGAGATGCTGGCAAATGGTGTAGAGGCACCGTATGTACTCTGGCTGACTGCGGGAATTGTCCCGTGGTTCTATTTTTCGGAAGCTCTGAATAACGGAACGACAGCACTTTTGGAATACAATTATCTTGTGAAAAAGGTCGTGTTTAAAATCAGTATTCTGCCGATTATTAAAATCATTGCAGCTACGTTTATACATGGCTTTTTCGTGTTGTTTATGCTCGTACTGTATGCGGGGCATGGCTACTATCCGGATTTGTATACATTACAGCTTTTTTATTACAGCTTTTGCCTGTTTGTATTTGTGCTGGGGGTTTCCTATGCGACCTGTGCGATTATTATCTTTTTCCGTGATTTAATCCAGATTATTTCGATTGTACTACAGGTCGGAATGTGGGCAACGCCGATTCTATGGAAGATAACGATGATACCGGAGGAGTATCAGATTTTATTTAAATTAAATCCGGTGTTTTATATAGTAAACGGATACCGGAGCGCGCTTCTTGAAAAATCATGGTTTTGGGAAGATTTTTATTCTACCATGTTTTTCTGGATTACTACGGCAGTCGTATTCGGTGTAGGTGCGCTGATATTTAAACGTCTGAAGGTTCATTTTGCGGACGTGTTATAAGAGGGAAATAAATGGAGCAGAAAATTGCGATTCAGGTCAAAGACCTGAACAAAGTATATAAATTATATGACAAACCGATGGACAGATTGAAGGAGTCGCTCGGACTTACACGCCGGAAACGGTATAAAGAGCATTTCGCGCTGCACGATGTAAACATGGAAATAAAGCAGGGTGAAACAGTCGGTATCATCGGCACAAATGGCTCGGGTAAGTCTACGATTTTAAAAATCATTACCGGAGTATTGAATCCCACGGCGGGAAGTGTGGAGGTAAACGGAAGAATTTCCGCACTTTTGGAGTTGGGTGCCGGATTTAACATGGAATACAACGGAATCGAAAATGTTTATCTGAACGGTACGATGATAGGATTTTCAAAGGAGGAGATTGATGCAAGGCTGGATGATATTCTGGCGTTTGCGGATATCGGTGATTATGTGTATCAACCGGTAAAGACTTATTCCAGCGGAATGTTTGTGCGGCTTGCATTTGCGGTTGCCATAAACATTGATCCGGAAATTCTCATTGTGGATGAAGCACTTTCTGTGGGAGATGTTTTTTTTCAGGCGAAATGCTATCATAAATTTGAAGAATTTAAGAAAATGGGAAAAACCATTTTATTTGTCAGTCATGATCTGAGCAGTGTGAGCAAATATTGTGACCGTGTGATTCTTTTGAACAAGGGAGAGAAGCTGGCAGAGGGCTCTCCGAAGGAAATGATCGATATTTACAAGCAGGTGCTTGTAGGACAGTATACGGCGGCAGATGGGCAAGAGGCAGAGCAGGATGCAGATGTCAGCCTGTTGGATGATGAGCAGATTAGTGCTCATGCGGCAGCAAAGGCTGACGGTACGGAAACTTTGGAATACGGTACAAAGCAGGCGGTTATTACGGAGTGCTATATTACGGATGATAAGGGCGTACGAACCAATGCGATTATCAAGGGCAGCAGCTTTTCTGTGCATATGAAGGTACAGTTTTTAGCGGAGCTGCCGGCACCGATTTTTGCCTGCTCTATCAAAAATGCTCTCGGTGTAGAAATTACCGGTACCAATACAATGGTTGAAAAGACCTTTTTGGAATCAGTAAGTGCCGGAGAAGTGAAGGAAGCGGTTTTTACCCAGCAGATGAATCTGCAGGGTGGTGAGTATTTGATTTCATTAGGTCTGACCGGATACGAGGGAGATAAATTTGTGGTGTATCACAGGTTGTATGATGTGATGGATATTACCGTTGTATCGGATAAAAATACAGTCGGATATTATGATATGAATTCCAGGGTGACAGTAAAGGACGTGTAAAATGATTGAAAAGATAGGAAAGATTACGATAGATGATACGCATTATCCGGGACAGGATTTTTATTGTGACGGAACCATAGAGGATGAAATTCTGGAGATCGTCAGGGAAAATGCTGACTCTGTCTATGGGGAAATCATAGAGGAGAGAAAAAATTGGCCGGTATTCTATCATCTTTCCCATCTGAGGGAAAATATAGTGAACTGGATTCCGGTGCAAAAGACGGATAAGGTGTTGGAGGTTGGCTCCGGCTGCGGAGCGATAACCGGAGCACTTTCTGCAAAGGCAGAGAGTGTTACCTGTGTGGAGCTATCCAAAAAGAGAAGCTTGATTAACGCTTATCGTCATCCGGAGTGTGACAATGTAACCATAAAATTAGGCAATTTTCAGGATATCGAGCCGCATCTTGCCTGCGATTATGATTACATTTTTTTGATTGGTGTATTTGAGTATGCACAGAGCTATATCGGCGGAGCAGAACCCTTTGAAACCTTTATGGCAATTATGAAAAAGCATCTGGCACCGGGAGGACGGCTTGTAATCGCTATTGAGAATCGCTTTGGCTTGAAATATTGGGCAGGCTGTAAGGAGGATCATCTCGGAACATATTTTGATGGTATTGAGGGATATCCAAACGGTGGAGGTGTTCGAACCTTTACAAGAAGGGCGCTGGAGGAAATCTGTCGGAAAAATGAAATCGAAGAATACTCGTTTTATTATCCGTATCCGGATTATAAATTTATGACAACCGTATTTTCGGATGAACGTCTGCCGAAGGTGGGAGAATTGTCGGATAACCTGCGTAATTTTGACAGAGACCGTATGGAGCTTTTTGATGAGAAAAACGTATTCGACAGTTTGATTCAGGAGGAGCTGTTCCCTGCATTTTCCAATTCCTATGTGCTTGTAATCGGGAAGCCCTTAGATGTGGTCTATGCGAGATTTTCCAATGACAGAGCACCACAGTATGCGATACGGACTGAAATTCGCAAGGCTGAGAATGTACAGGTGCGGAAGATTCCGATGTCGGAACAGGCGAAGGAGCATGTTGCTAAATTGGCAGAAACCTATAGGCTGCTTGAAAAGGATTACGAAGGCAGTGGTCTGAAAATCAATCGCTGTCATTTGGAAAATGGTGAGGCGGTGCTGGAGTATCTTTCCGGAGAAACTTTGGAAGAAAAGCTGGATGCCTGTCTTGATAAAAATGATATGGACGGCTTTTATACACTTTTTGAACGGTATTGTGAGCTGGTGAAGTATCCTGAGAAGCCGGTGATTTATAATTATGATTTCATATTTCCCAATATTATTATTTCGGATAACATATGGAATCTGATTGATTACGAGTGGGTATCAGAGAATAAGATATCTCCGGAGAAGCTGATTGCCAGAGCATTATACTGCTATGGACTTGGCTCTCCTAAGAGAAAGGAAATCAGCCAAAAGCTCCTTTTGGAGAAGCTTGGGTACAGAGAAGCACAGATAGAAGAAATTATCCGGGAAGAGAAGGCATTTCAGAAGCATGCTACCGGAAACCGTATGTCAGCGTCGGAAATTCGGGATAAAATTGATAATCCGGTTGTGCCGTACAGGGTGTTTTTTGCTCATATGCAGGAAAAGGATCATAGAAACCGGATTCAGATTTATGAGGACTGCGGGGAAGGATTTTCGGAAGAGCGTTCCCGGTTTTTGGTAAAAGGATATGATGAAAAAAATCCGTTGACCATAGAGCTCATACTGAAGCCGGAGCTAAAAGCGGTGCGTATCGATCCGTCGCTTGATTATTGTATGACAAGGATTACAGAGATAAGTGTGGACGGACAAACGTTGTCCTTGCATCAGGATAATGTGCTGATTAACGGGAAATTTATTTCCGATGATACGATTGTGTTTGCTACAGAGGATTCTAACATTACGATTACCGGATTGGAACAGATGGGAATGGATGTAGAAAAGAAGCTGCACATTGTATTGGAAACGACACGAATATCAAAAGAGATGGCAGAAAGTCTTGCCGGAACAGGAAAAGAAGAACAGGAAAAACAGGGACTTCGAAAAGGATTCGCATGGTTCAGAAAATAAAGGCTAAAATACAGGAAAAATTAAACGACATATGCTTTGAAAGACATTTGCGGGAAATTGACAGGCAGGACGATTCTTACAAGCAGTGGTATCGCTGTAATGAAGGCTGGAAACAGGAAAAATATCCGCCGGCAGATCAAAAGATTGTCATTTTTGCGGATAAGGACGGCATCGTGGAGGAGCAGGCGGCAGGAGTAGTATGCAAATTGTTTCGGGAACAGCCTTATGTGCAGATTGCTTATGCGGATGAGGACTGTGTGGATGAAAACGGTAAAAGATATGCCCCCTGGTTTAAACCTCAGTGGTCGCCGGATACGTTAGAGTCCTTTCAATATTTCGGACATTTTTTTGCAGTCAGGAAATCCCTTTTGGACGGAATCGAGTCTTCCGAATGGGAGAACTGTCTGACGGATTGCAGCAGTGAGGCATGTTATCGTCTGCTTTTAAAACTGACCCGAAAAGTAACGGACACGAAATGGATTAGTGCAAGTGATAAGGAGAAAGCGATTGTTCCTATCGGGAAAGTACTCATTCACATGCAGGAGGAAAAATCCGATACAGAATCCGTACAGGATGTGATGCGGGAAAGCGTCGTGCCTGATGAAACGGTAGCTGAAAACAGGGAACAGGCAGTGATATCCGTAATTATTCCTTCCAAAGATAATCCGGCGGTGCTTAAGACCTGTATTTCCAGTATGCGTGAAAAAACAATGCTGGAAGCACCGGGATGGGGTGTGAAGCTGTCTTTGGAAATCATCGTGATAGACAATGGAAGTAACGCGCAGAACAGAGAAATGGTCGGAAACATGGCGCAGCAGTATGGTTTTACCTATTTGTATGAGCCAATGACCTTTAATTTTTCCAGAATGTGTAATCTGGGTGTAGAGAAATCCGGCGGAGATTATGTACTTTTGTTAAATGATGATATGGAAATCATTCAACCGGACTGGTTGCTTCGATTGTATGAGAAAGCTTCTCTGCCTCATGCGGGAGGTGTGGGAGCCAAGCTCCTCTATCCGGATAGTGATGTGATTCAGCATATCGGAATTACCAATGCTTATGTAGGACCGATTCATAAGCTGCTGAAGCTTCATGACGAAAAGTCTTATTATCATGGTCAGAATAGGCATATTTATGATATGATAGGAGTAACGGCAGCCTGTCTGCTCGTATCTAAGAAAAAGTTTTATGAAGCAGGTGCGCTGTATGAGGGAATGGCGGTTGCCTATAATGATGTAGACTTCGGATTTGCGCTTTATGAGCTGGGATATTACAATATTCTGCGCAATGATGTAGTACTCTATCATCATGAATCGCTGAGCCGGGGTGACGATACGCTTTCGGATGAGAAGTGGCTGCGTTTATTGCAGGAAAAGGATATTCTATATGAAAGACATCCTTCCCTGAAACATTTTGACCCGTTTCACAGTGGTAATCTGGCAGGAAATTCCAATTTATATTTGCCCAATTATATTTATGATTTTGAGAAGCGGGACTGTGGCCTCAAAGTAAAAAAATGGCGAGGACAGGAGCCTCTTAAGTGGGCAAATGAATGCCTGATTGTAAATGTGGAGCATGCAAAGGAAGAAAAGAAGCTGGAACTGAAAGAGCAAAATGATGTATACTGGATAGAAGGCTGGTCATATATTTTAGGATTGGACAACTGCCGTTATAAGAGAAGTCTGCTTTTGCAGGCAGACAATGGTGATATTTATGAGGCAGAGGTATTGAACCGGTATCGAAAGGATGTCGTGGCAGTCTTGCCACAGCAGAAGAATGTGGAGATGGCAGGCTTTACGTGCAGATTTCCGAAGGGAACGCTGCCGGCAGGTACTTATACTATCGCTCTTTTGGCGAAGGACTGCTGCTCAGGGCAGAGATTGTATCGAAAGACGGAAAACAGCTTGGTGATAGATGCAAAGTAATATAATAGATTTCGAGGTAACAGAATAGATGAAGAGGCAAATCGGCAAGGTAGTTCTTGCGTTGAGCGTTTTTGCAATGCTGAGTCTGTTTGTGGTCAGTATCTATCGTGAAGGAAGTCTGGTTCTGGGGATTGATACAATCGAGGCTGCAGAGGCGGAAATGATGTTTGCGGAGAGGGAAATGCTGGCTCCGTATGAAGCGTGGAAGTATTTGCAATTTGATAAAAAAGAGATACCGTATGATATAGAGGAAAACAGACTTTTTATTACTCAGAAGCTTAGTAACGGATGGAACGGCAGACTGACGACAGAGCAGGGAGAACTCTTTTACCTGAATGACCCGCTTTTATACAATAAAGAGGCAGCGCTGTCACAGGCACATGATTTTATCCTTGTGTGGATGAATGATATGGCATATACCTGCTTTTATTGTACATTCAGCGGTTTACCGATTGTTGTTTTAGAGGAGGAAAATCCGCAAAAGGAGCATGACAGAGATGATTCCAAAGGAGTTATTAAAGTTTATGAAATGACGGAAACCGGATTGGCTGTGGTCAGGGAAGAAAGTGATTGTCTGTTTCATAAAAGAGGCGCAAGCAATATGAGGGCTCCAAAAGAAAATTTACGGGTTTCCTTGAAAAAAGAAAACGGAGATTTGAATAAGCGTTCTCTATTGGGAATGCGCAGAGATGATGACTGGGTTTTGCATTCTTTGTGGGATGATTCCATGGGGATTCATAATAAATTGGGATTTGAAATCTGGAATATGATGTCAAAGGATTTGCCGAAAGGCACCAGTAGCCCCATAAAGATGGAATATGTGGAATTTATTATAAATGGAAGCTATCAGGGGCTTTATGCATTGGTGGAATATCCCGATAAAAAAGAATTCGGACTCAGTGAAGGGGATGTTCTTTATCGCACGAGGCGTCATGAGGAAGAATTGGATGATGATATCGTGGAGGAAATGCAGATTGCGGAGCAGGAAAGCAGAGTATATCTGGATGGTCTGGAGCTGCAGTATCCAAAAGAGAAAATAAATGAATCCCAAAGCTGGCAGCCCATGATACACTGGTGGTCATATTTGCACGCAGGAGAACCAATGGGAGGAGAGCCTGAATTTAGAATTAACATAGAAAATTGTATTGATTATGCAATTTTCGTGCAGATGACGGCTGCAGAAGATAATGTTTTTAAAAATTCCTGTGTGAGCGCGAAAAAGATTGGTGATGTTTATGAAATTCGAAAAAATCCATGGGATTTGAATCTGACATGGGGATGCTGTTGGAGTGATATTCCAAATGCACAGAACCGAAATGTAGTATTTCTGGAAAAGGAAGCCTATGAAACGGAACGCTATTTTTGTTCGGATGCAAAGCAGCTGCTTGCAGATAATCCCCGGGAAATAAGCAGCAGAATGTACGAGCGATGGAAACAATTACGAATAAGCAGTTGTTCGGACGAAAGCATGCTTATGATGCTGGATTATGAGCTTGGTATACTGAGAAGGTCAGGCGCAATGGTTCGCGAGCAGAATTTATGGAATACATGGAGCTATGGATCTACAGAAACAGAATTAGAAAGCTTCATTATCAATCGATTGCATTATCTGGATGATTATTATGCAGAGTTATACAGGCAATATAATTAGGAGAAGTTATGAATAATACAGAAAATGCACAGTCTGAGCTTTTGGAATATTACAGACTGGCTTATGAAAAGGAAAAACAGAAAAATACCGATTTGGCTGCAAAGCTGGCAGATGCACAGGCACAGGCAGAGGATTTGGATTTCAAGCTGAAACGTATTAAAAACAATCCGATTTGGAAAATGACGACACCTTTGCGCAGTGTGATGCACTGGATGATTCGGATGAAGGATCGTATCGTACGTCTGGGTAATCCGAAAGGCGTAGTGCGAAAGCTACGCAGTAAAATGATTGAAAAAAAGGCAATGCGTCAGCATGGTAAGGCAAGCTTTCCTACAAGGGAGCAGCGGCTTGAGCAGGAGACAGTGCAGTTCCCAAAGGACATTACGTTCAGTATACTCGTTCCGCTGTATAATACTCCAAAGCAATTTTTGACAGAGATGATTGACTCTGTTATTGCACAGACCTATGGAAAGTGGGAGCTTTGTCTGGCAGACGGCTCCGATGCGGAGCATTCCTATGTCGGCGAGATGTGCAGACAGTATCAGGCAAAGGACGAACGTATTGTTTATAAAAAGCTGGAAAAGAACGAGGGGATTTCCGGCAATACGAATCGGTGCTATGAAATGGCAACAGGGCAGTATATTGCACTGTTTGACCATGACGATATTTTGCATCCCTGTGTGTTGTTTGAATATATGAAGGCGATTTGTGAGCAGGATGCGGACTATATTTATTGCGATGAGGCTACCTTTAAAAACGGTGACATTGATAATATGATTACGTTGCATTTTAAACCGGATTATGCGATTGATAATCTGAGAGCAAACAATTATATTTGTCACTTCAGCGCATTTTCCAGAGAACTGCTTAAGGGGATGGAGCTGTTTCGGTCTCAGTTTGACGGCAGTCAGGATCATGATATGATTTTGCGCCTGACAACGAGGGCAAAAAGGGTGGTTCATGTACGCAAGCTCTTATATTACTGGCGGTCACATAAGGCGAGTGTGGCTTCCGGTATCAGTGCAAAAACATATTGTATAGAATCTGCCCGCGGTGCGATTGCAGATCATTTGCGGGGCTATGGTATGGAGCACTTTGAAATTACGAGTACCCGCGCTTTTGAGACGATTTTTCGGATAAAATATCAATTGACCGGCTACCCAAAGGTATCCATCATTATTGCCAATAAAGACCACTATGAGGATTTGAGCAGGTGTATTACATCCATACTGGATAAATCCACCTATGAAAATTATGAGATTATCGTAGTGGAAAATAACAGTACGTCACAGGAGATTCGGGACTATTATGAAGAAATAAAAAGGCATCCGAAGATAAAGGTAGTTATCTATGAGGGTGAATTCAATTATTCCAAAATAAACAATTACGGTGCATCCTTTGCGGATGGGGAATATCTGCTGTTGTTAAATAATGATACTCAGGTGATTACAATTAATTGGCTTGAGGAGCTTTTGATGTACGGGCAGCGCGAGGATGTAGGCGCGGTAGGTGCAAAGCTGTATTATGAGGATAAGACCATACAGCATGCGGGGATTGTGTTGAAGCTGGGCGCTCACCGCACGGCAGGGCATTCTCATTACAAGGTTAACATTGAAAATGTAGGTTATATGGGAAGATTGTGTTATGCACAGGATGTTTCGGCAGTAACCGGTGCCTGTCTGCTTGTCAGAAAAAAATGGTACGACGAGCTGGGCGGCTTGGATGAGGAGTTTGCAGTAGCACTTAACGATGTGGATTTTTGTCTGAGACTGCGTGAAAAGGGACTTCTCAATGTATTCACACCGTTTGCGGAGCTGTATCATTTTGAATCCAAATCCAGAGGCTTGGATGACCGGGATGAAAAAGCGATTCGGTACAATCAGGAATCTGAGAAATTCCGACAAAAGTGGAAGACAGTGCTGGATGCGGGCGACCCGTATTACAATCCGAACTTTTCTTTGGATCGGAGTGATTTCAGCTTAAGACTTCAGAACGGACAGTAAATATTAAAAAAATAAATCATAAAAACAGGAGGTACGGACAATGGGCTACAAAGAGGAATTTAAATTTTGGCTGGAGGACTCTTATTTTGATGAAGAGACAAAAAAAGAGCTGGTGGCAATTCAGGATGACGAAAAAGAAGTAGAAGACCGTTTTTATAAGGAACTGGAATTTGGTACCGGTGGACTTCGCGGTGTCATCGGAGCAGGAACAAACCGTATGAACATTTATACGGTAAGAAAAGCAACTCAGGGTCTTGCAAACTATATCTTAAAAAAGGGCGGACAGGATAAGGGAATTGCCATTGCTTATGATTCCAGACTGATGTCACCGGAATTTGCGGATGAAGCAGCACTGTGTATGGCGGCAAACGGTATTAAAGCTTATGTGTTTGATGCACTTCGTCCGACACCGGAGCTTTCCTTTGCGCTGCGTAAATTAGGCTGTATTTCCGGTATTGTAGTAACGGCAAGTCATAATCCGCCGGAATACAACGGATATAAGGTTTACTGGGAGGACGGCGCTCAGGTGACTGCACCGAAGGACAAAGAAATTATTGCGGAAGTAAAGGCAGTTACCGATTATCATACGGTTAAGACAATGGAGAAAGCAGAGGCTGAAAAGGCAGGGCTTTACATTACCATCGGAAAAGAAATTGATGATGCGTATATGGAAGAGCTGAAAAAGCAGATTATCCATCCGGAAGTAATTAAAGAAATGGCAGACGATATTAAAATCGTTTATACTCCGTTTAACGGAACGGGTAATGTACCGGTCAGAAGGATTCTGTCTGAGCTTGGCTTTAAAAACGTATATGTAGTACCGGAGCAGGAGATGCCTGACCCGAAATTTACGACCTTAGAATATCCGAACCCGGAAGATCCAAAGGCATTTGAGCTGGCACTTAAGCTGGCAAAAGAGAAGGATGCGGATATTGTCCTTGCGACAGATCCGGATGCGGATCGTCTCGGTATTTATGCAAAGGATACAAAAACGGGCGAATATGTTCCGTTTACCGGAAATATGTCCGGTATGATTATCGCGGAATATATTATGAGAGAGCGTATGGCAACAGGTACTATGCCGGAAAATCCTGCGCTTGTTACCACAATCGTTACAACCAATATGGCTATGGCAATTTCCGACGAATATAAAGTAAAATGTATCGAAGTATTGACCGGCTTTAAGTTTATCGGTGAGCAGATTAAGTTATTTGAACAGACCGGAAGCAACAACTATGTATTCGGTCTGGAAGAAAGCTACGGCTGTCTGGCAGGTACACATGCAAGAGATAAGGATGCGGTTGTTGCTGTTATGTGCTTGTGTGAGGCGGCTGCATGGTGCAAGAAAAACGGCATAACTTTGTGGGATCAGATGATTAAGCTGTATGAACAGTATGGATATTATAAAGAAAGCCAGTATGCAATTACCTTAAAGGGAATTGACGGCTCCAAGCAGATTGCAGAGATTATGGATAAGCTCAGAAGCAATCCGCCGAAACAGTTCGGTGAACTGAAGGTAACGGCACTGCGTGATTATGTAAGCGGTAAGATTACCGATATGGAAACAGGTGCGCAGTCTGACACTGGTCTGCCGCAGTCTAATGTACTGTATTTTGATTTGACAAATGATTCCTGGTGCTGTGCAAGACCATCCGGAACAGAACCGAAAATTAAGTTCTATATGGGTGTTAAGGGAGAGAACCTTGCCGATGCACAGGAAAAGGTAGATAAGCTGACAGCTGAGCTGAAAGCCAAGCTGGACGAAGGAAAATAGAAACGGAATTACAATAATATGAAGAAATTGATTGACCAGATTTTGAAGTTCGGAGTCGTAGGCTTTATTGCTTTTTTTATTGACTTTGGTATTTTCAAGCTGCTTTCCAGTGTATTTGGTGTATATTATCTGGTAGCGAACTTTTTTGGATTTACCATTTCGCTTATTTTTAATTATATTGCCAGCATGACATTTGTATTTGAGCGAAAGGAAAATATTGACAAGCGGAAGGAATTTATTGCCTTTACGATTCTGAGCGTGATAGGTCTGATACTGAATGAACTTATAATTTATGTCTGTATAGAGGGAATTTACTATCATGTACCGCTTCTGACAGAGCATATGAGCAGGCATTGGGCAGAAACTTTTGGGAAAATTATTGCCACGGGCATTGTTATGGTTTATAATTTCATAACGAGAAAAATTTTTCTGGAAAAGAAAGAGTGAGTGCAGCAATATGGAAAAACAAAGGAAATACAGGCATGAGTATAAGTTCCTGATTGATGAAAAGGATAAGACAAAGCTATACTACCGCCTGAAAAATCTGATTCCATTGGATGCTAATACCGGTGAAGACGGAAGCTATTTTATTCGCAGTGTTTATTTTGATGATTACCGAGACAGCTGTTTTCGGCAGAACGAGGACGGTATCAATGAGCGTGCGAAATACAGAATTCGTATTTACAATGCATCTGATGCAAGGATACAGCTTGAACGGAAAAGCAAAAAGAACGGTATGACCTGCAAGGAATCTGCAAGACTGACAAGAGAGCAGTGTGAACTGTTGATTAAGGGGATACCGCTTCCGATGAAGTCGGATCGTAGCCATGTCGTTCTGTGGGCCAAGGAGTTGATTTATGA
>JAZNIP010000031.1:0-2792 GCA_045577575.1 Lachnospiraceae bacterium
TCCACTATTTTCTGCAGTTCATTTCTATTTCCGCTGCCGTATGCTATGGATATGAGAATCCCCATTCCTAGTGTCAGCCCCATAGCAACCGACAGTATAATATTACTAATCTGCCAGCTTGCTCCTACCGCCGCCAATGCATCACTACCAAGAGCCCTCCCCACGATAGCACTGTCTGCAATATTATAAAACTGCCACAGCAGATTCCCTGTCAAAATCGGTAACGTAAACCAAAGGATTTTTTGATACACATTTCCTTTTGTCAAATCATTTTTCATACATTCATCCCCTTTCTTACGTAGTATAGCTTGACCTCGCAAACCATACAATATTATAATTGTATGGCATACAATAAAAAGAAAGAGGACTGCTTCATGCCTGTTAATTCCTTTGAAAATTACTATATGTCATGGGTACCCGAAAAACCCACCGACCATACTCCTATGTATAAATCCTTTGCAAACCAATTAGAGGAAGCCATTTTATCCTTCCAGCTTCCTCCTAACACACTGCTTCCCCCGCAAAGAGAGCTTGCTGACTATCTGGATGTTAATTTAAGTACCATCACCAAAGCATATAAAATCTGCGAGCAGAAAGGCTACCTCTATGCCATCACCGGAAAAGGCACCTATGTCTCACCCAATGCACTGCTCTATAAAAAAACGGACACAAACAGCAAGCCTATGCACAATCTGCGAACGGTAGAGCCGTTCCATATTTCCGATGGACTGATGGAAGCAGCAACCAAACGGATTGTAGAAAGACCCGATTTTCATAAGCTTCTCACCTATCAATGCTCTGAGCTGTCCGATTACCACAAGCTGATTGCTGCCAAATATTTACAGCAGCTAAATGTACCGGCTCTTCCAGCGCAGCTTATGATTTCCAACGGCTCACAAAATGCCCTGACCATTGCCATGCTCTCCCTTTTTCAAACCGGAGACCGCATTGCAGTAGATGTATTTACCTATCATCATTTTAAAATGCTGGCTAATTTTCTGGGAATTTTGCTGTATCCTATTGAAAACGATTCTTTCGGCATGCTCCCCGAACGGCTTGAGCATTCCTGCAAACGCAACCGTCTGCAGGGAATTTACCTGATGCCCTCCTGCAGCAATCCCACCGCAATCGAAATGCCGCTCAATCGCCGCAGAGAGCTGTCCGAAATGATAGCCAAATACAATCTGCTTGTTCTTGAAGACGACTCTTATCGCTTTTTATCCGATACTCTTTGTCCGACCTTTTATGAGCTTCTGCCACAGCAGACAATCTATATCAACAGCACTACTAAAGCACTCTCCTCCGGTCTGCGCATTGCCTATCTGCTCTATCCGGAAAGACTGCAAAACCGCTTATTAAACGGTGAGCGTGCAACCAATCTGCATTACAACAGCTTTGATGCGGAAATTGTAAGCGAATTGATTAATTCCGGCGATTATATAAACATACACACCGCCAAAAGGGAGGCTTCCCATGAACGCAATGAACTGTTTAACTCGATTTTTGACCTATCTCCAAATGCTGAAAACCCCTATTCCTTTTATCGGTGGCTCTATGTTGGTCCGGACAATCGCAGCTTCATTCGAAATTTAAATGCACAGAGTATTTCCGTCATGGAATCACAGTTGTTCAATGCCGGAACAGAGCATGCTGACTACTATGTACGCATTGCCTTATCCTCTGAACCCGAGCTTTCTGTTCTGGAAAATGCATTAGAGGTCATCAAGGTCTCCCTTTAAAATTCCATACACCTCCTCCGCTAAACGATTTGCGGTTCCGGACTTTTTGTATCCACAATTTCTGCTTCCCAGTCAAAGTCCCCTGATTTTTCCAGACAGTTCGGCCAATGACTGCACCAATCCGGTACGCTGCAAGTCTCCGATTTGTCAAGACTTGGTGTATATGGGAAAATCTTTCAATCCCTTTTAGTGCTGCCCGATACTCCGGCAACACCTCCACATAAAATCCTGCTTCATCCATCTTTACCCTTCCGATTTGCTTGTATCCTACATTTTATTATTATGTACCTATGCAAGCTGCTTTTTCAGCTCTTCTATTTCGCGTTTCTGCATAGCATTTTCTCTTTTCTGCGCATTGAGTTCATTTGTCTTCGTATTAAGTTCTTCTGTTACCGTGCTAAGCTTTTCTGTTACCGTGCTAAGCTCTTCTGTTACCGCGCTAAGCTCTTCTCTCTTCACGTTGATTTCTTCCTGCATCTCATCAATCATTAGCTGTACTGTATTTCTATCCAATATGCGAAGTTCTTCCGAAAACATATGCATTACTCCTTCCATATTTTGGCATATTCTGTAAACCACTTCATACAATGGTTTAAATTCAGGATATCTTTCTATCAGCTCAATTATTATTTCCGGCTCATCCACTGTTAAAAATGTCAGCCATGCATCCAAAGCATTTTCGATGCCTTTAGCATAAATTTTCTCCCGAAACAAATCAAGGGGAATAAATATGTATTTCTGCAAAAGTTCTATTTCAATCCCTGTATTTGACTTTTGCTCAAAAAAATGCAAATAATCCTGTGAATAACGATGAAAAATTCCCGGACTCGTTTCAAAGAGAACGATTGTATATACTGTTTTAATATCCTGATAAGTAAATGCTTTCTTTTTGCTGTCCCTCACTCTTTTATACTGTCGTAGTAATAAATCCGCTGAATAACAGGCAGCACGCTCTCCCGGAAATTTATATCCGATTTTTTGCATCTCCACATTGGCGATGCTTCCATCCTCCAACTCTACTACAATATCCGTCAAAAGCAATGTACTTTCATC
>JAZNIP010000032.1:0-25359 GCA_045577575.1 Lachnospiraceae bacterium
TGATATGGGCGATGATAATTATGAAGATTATGTGATGTGCGATAAGGTGCTGGAGATTTTAAAGGAGCAGGCTGTCATCACAGAACAATAAATTTAAAATGGAAAATAAAATAAGGCGGGAGAAGAAAAATGGAATTAGTAAGCATTAAAGAGTTGTATCGTGAAAAAGAAAAATTTATCGGAAAGAAAGTGACCGTAGGCGGATGGGTAAGAAGTATCCGCGATTCCAAGACCTTTGGATTTATCGTATTAAATGACGGTTCTTTCTTTGAAACGCTGCAGATTGTATACAGTGACAAGCTGGATAACTTTGATAAAATCTGCAAGCTGAATGTAGGTAGCGCATTGGTTATTACCGGAACACTGGTAGAGACACCTCAGGCAAAGCAGCCTTTTGAAATTCAGGCGGACTGCGTAGAGGTTGAGGGTGAGTCTACTGCAGATTATCCGTTACAGAAAAAGCGTCACAGTTTTGAATATCTGCGTACCATCGCGCATCTGCGTCCGCGTACCAATACATTTCAGGCGGTATTCCGTGTGCGTTCGTTGGCGGCTTATGCCATTCATCAGTTTTTCCAGGAGAGAGGCTTTGTATATGTGTATACACCTCTGATTACGGGAAGTGACTGTGAGGGTGCGGGTGAGATGTTCCGTGTAACGACACTGGATATGGATAACCTTCCGAAAACAGACGACGGAAAGATTGATTACAGTCAGGATTTTTTTGGCAAAGAGACCAATCTGACCGTAAGCGGACAGTTGAACGGCGAAACCTATGCTATGGCATTTAAAAATATTTATACTTTCGGACCGACCTTCCGTGCGGAAAATTCTAATACGACACGTCATGCGGCAGAGTTCTGGATGATTGAGCCTGAGATGGCATTTGCGGATTTGAAGGATGACATGTCAGTTGCAGAGAGCATGATTAAATATGTTATCAATTATGTACTGGAAAATGCGCCGGAAGAAATGAATTTCTTTAATCAGTTTGTTGATAAAGGACTGTTAGACCGATTACATCATGTAGTTAATTCTGAGTTCGGTCATGTAACCTATACCGATGCAATTAAGATTTTGGAGCAGCATAATGATGAATTTGAGTACAAGGTATTCTGGGGCTGTGATTTGCAGACGGAGCATGAGCGTTATCTGACGGAAAAAGAATTTAAGCGTCCGGTATTTGTAACTGATTATCCGAAGGAAATCAAAGCATTTTATATGAAGCTGAATGAAGACGGAAAGACTGTAGCTGCTATGGATTGTCTTGTACCGGGCATTGGAGAAATCATCGGCGGCAGCCAGAGAGAGGACAATCTGGAGCTGCTTGAACAGCGTATGGAAGAGCTTGGACTCAATAAAGAGGACTATGGCTTCTATCTGGATTTGAGAAGATACGGAAGTGCACGTCATGCAGGCTTTGGATTGGGCTTTGAAAGATGTGTAATGTATCTGACCGGAATGGGCAATATCCGTGATGTCATTCCGTTCCCGAGAACAGTAAATAACTGCGAATTATAGGCAGGAGTATAGACTTAATTAGAGAGTAAAACAGGAGATAAAAGGCAGGTGAAACATACATGAAGAAAAAACTGCTCTGCATTATGCTGGCAGCCGTGATGCTTTTGACGCATACGATTTCGATTGAGGCAGCCACGATTGCAGAATTGAAAAAGCAATTGGCAGAAACGCAGAGCCAATTGGATGCTATCAGCGGGCAGGCTTCCGGCATTGAGGGAAAGAAAGATGCGGTTGAAGAAGAGATTGAGGAGTTAGACGGCAGTTTGGTTGAGCTGATGGGAAGCATCAGTCTTTTAGAGGATGCCATCGAAGAGAAAAAAGAAGAGATAGCGGTGGCAGAATCAGAGCTGGAGGCAGCGATAGCAAAGGAAGAAGAGCAGTATGAAGCGATGAAAAAGCGCATCAAGTTCATGTATGAGAAGGGAGATGCCACCTACGCCCAGCTTTTATTTGAAGCCCGAAGCATCAGTGACATGATGAACAAGGCGGATTACATAGAACGGCTGTATGAGTATGACAGGAAGCTTTTGGTAGAGTATCAGGAAACACGTCAGCAGGTAGCAGACCTTCGTGATGCACTGGAAATAGAAAAAGCGGATTTAGAGGCGCAGGAATACGAGTTAAAAGAAGAACAGGCAGCTCTTGAAGAACTGCTGAATGAGAAAAAAGCAGAAGCAAAGAATTTTGAGGTACAGTTGGCACAGATACAGCAGTCGGCGGCTACCTATAAAGCATTGATTAAAAAACAGACCGCACAGATTAAACAGCTGGAGGCGGAGGAGGCTGCCAGAAGAGCAAGAGAAGAAGCGGCAAAAAATAAAAATAAGACTCCGTCCAAAACGCCGGGTGTTCCAAGTGCTCAGGCGGTATCGCTCATCAACAGTGCCAACGGAAGTGCAAAAGGCAAAGAGATTGCTACCTATGCATGCCGTTTTATCGGCAATCCGTATGTGCCGGGAGGGACAAGCCTGACAAACGGTGCAGACTGTTCAGGCTTTACGCAGGCTGTCTACCGGGATTTTGGCATCAAAATTCCCCGTAATTCTACGGCACAGAGAGGCTATGGCAAAAGCGTATCCTATGCGGAAGCGCAGCCGGGGGATTTGATTTGTTATGCGGGACATGTAGGAATGTACATTGGAAATGGTTATATTGTACATGCAAGTACGCAGAAAACAGGGATTAAGCTTTCGGTAGCTACCTATCGACCGATTTTATCGGTTCGCAGGATTATATAGCAATCGCGTTATGGGAATCAGGCAGCAAGCGTGTGCTGCGGCTATGAGGAAAACAAATGGAATGGAAACGGCTTCTTTGCGATGACCGAATCAGGAGCTATCGCAGTAAAAGTACTTCTGATTTGCGAACAGAGTTTGAAAAGGACTATCATAGAATCATACAGAGTGCATCCTTCAGGAGGCTGCAGGATAAGACACAGGTCTTTCCGTTGGATAAAAGTGATTTTATCCGTACAAGACTGACACATTCGTTGGAGGTCTCCTCCTACGGCAAATCGCTTGGACAAAATATAGCTCAGAATATCATAAAAGTAATTCGGGATGAGAGCTTTTTGCCGGAGTATGCTGCGGATATTTGTGATATTCTTCAATGTGCGGGACTATTGCATGATATCGGGAATCCGCCATTCGGACATTTTGGGGAGACGGTTATCCGTGACTGGTTTCGCGAGAATCTGGAAAGGTATACGTTTCGAGGTGAACGCTTGACGGATGTATTAACGGATCAGATGCAAAAGGATTTTTATGCATTTGAGGGTAATACACAGGCTCTTCGGGTAGTGTCAAAGCTGCATTATCTGGTGGACGAGCATGGAATGAATCTGACGAAGGCACTACTTGGTACGATTATTAAATATCCGGTGTCCTCTGGGGAAATTGATAAAACGAGCGGCAATATTAAAACAAAAAAGATGGGTTATTTTTATGCCGATAAAGAAATATTTGACGATATTCAAACCAGTCTCGGTACGAATGGCGAGCGTCATCCGTTGTCATACATATTAGAGGCAGCCGATGACATTGCTTATTTGACGGCAGATATAGAGGACGCCTTTAAGAAGGGCTGCATCACTTATTATGATTTGGTGAGAGAGCTTCGTGAGGCAGGAAAAGTTGTTCCGGCAGAGGCAGAATATCATAAAATTGTGAACCGTCTGGAAGAAAAATATGATAAGGCGCGAAAGAAAAAAGAGGATTCGCCGGAAATATATGCTGTGCAGAACTGGATTGTACAGGTACAGGGACATTTAATCAGCAGTGCAACCGCAGGCTTTACCAAGAATTATGAGGCGATTATGTCAGGAACGCATACAAAGGAGCTGCTTGCAGATACACCGGGCGAAAAAATGGCAAAGACACTTGCGGATATTGCATATCGTTATGCGTTTATTTCCAAGCCGATTTTAAAATTGGAGATCGGAGCGGAAAAAATATTGAACTTTCTGCTTAATGAATTTGTCTCAGCGGCGATAAATTATGATACAGATATAAAAATGACATCTGTTCAGGAAAAGCTGATGTCACTTGTTTCGGAAAATTACAGAACGATATACAAATTTTATTCTAAGGATAAGTCGGATAAGGAGAAGCTGTACTTGAGACTTTTGCTTGTAACAGATAGCATTTGCGGTATGACAGACAGCTATGCAAAACGGCTTTATCAAGAGTTGAGCGGTATTTAAAATGACTTCCCGTTAGTCGCGGGAAGTCATTTTTTGTGTAAATAAGTCTTTCCAGATAGCAGGGTGGAACAATATGAGCAGTGGAAACAGCTCCAGACGTCCTGCCAGCATATCAAACATCAGCACATATTTTGAAAAAGGATTGAATAAACTGAAATTTTGCGTAGGTCCCACCATTTCAAGTCCGGGACCGATATTATTAATTGTAGCAGCTACTGCCGTAAAATTCGTAATCAAATCCTTGCCTTCAAAAGAAACTGCCAACACGGAAGCGGCAAAAATAATCATAAAGGTGATGAAGTATACGTTTGTGGAACGGACAACTTCGTGCTCAATCGGTTTTCCTTCCATTTTAATTTTTTTAATGCTCTTTGGATGGATATAAGAGGTTAATTCTTTTCCCAGAGTTTTTACCAGAATCACAAAACGGGATACTTTGATACCACCGCCGGTACTTCCTGCACAGGCACCTACAAACATGAGCAGAACAAGTACTGCTTTGCTGGCCTGTGACCATGTGTCAAAGTCAACCGTAGAATATCCGGTTGTTGTAATAATGGAAGCCACCTGAAATGACACGTGTGTCAGTGTATCAAATACATTGCCGAAGATACTGAGTGTTTCAAAGAAAATAATTACAATGGCTGTAATAATAATCCCAAAATAACAACGAACTTCTTCCATGGCAAAAGCTTTTTTGATGCTTCCGAGGAGAATAAGGTAGTAGGCATTGAAGTTAACACCAAATAAAATCATAAAAATAGTCACTACCCATTGCAAATAAGTGGAATAGCTCATCATACTGTCATTTTTGATACCAAAGCCTCCGGTTCCGGCTGTACCAAAAGTAGTGGTCAAAGCGTCAAAAAATGGCATTCGACCGATAAGCAGAAGAATCAGCTCCAGTATAGTCAGACCGAAATAAATAATGTAAAGAATGCGGGCAGTGTATCGAAGTTTAGGTACCAGCTTACCGACAGAAGGTCCCGGGCTTTCTGCACGCATCAGATTGATGTGGGAACCGCCGCTCATGGGAATAATGGCAAGCAGGAAAACAAGAACACCCATGCCGCCTATCCAGTGAGTAAAGCTGCGCCAAAGCAGTGAAGTATGAGAGAGCGCTTCTATGTCAGATAAAATGCTGGCTCCGGTTGTTGTAAAGCCGGAGATTGTTTCAAACAAAGCATCTGTTAAAGATGGAATCTCACCGGTAAAAACAAAAGGAAGTGAGCCGAAAAAGCTTAAAAATACCCAGCTTAACGAGGTGGCAATACAGCCTTCCTTTAAATAAAATACAAAATTATTTGGTTTTTTCCAAGTCATCAGAACCCCTAAAAACAGGCAGAGAATGGATACCCCTAAAAAACAGAAGCCTTCTGCTTCCTGATAAATAACGGCAGTCAGGCATGGGAGAAGCAAAAGCACTGCTTCGATTTTTAATACATTTCCTAAAATATAACGAATGATTGAACTGTTCATACTGCCTCCGTTACCTTAAAATATCCTGAATATCATTGAAGCCGGTATGGGTTGTAACAATCATAACCGTATCACCGATTTCGATGCAGTCGTTACCGCTTGGAATGATAATGGCACCGTTACGGTTGATAAAGGAAATTAAGAGACCTTTTTTCAGATTTAAGTCCTTTAATGGAGTTCCGGTAACAGGAGAACTGTCATATACACGGAATTCCAGTGCTTCAACACGCTGGTCAAACATGTGGTATAAGGTTTCAATATTGCTGTCCATAGAATCCTTTTTTGCACGTACATAGGCAATGATTGCTTCCGAGGTAATATATTTTGGATAAATAACGCTGCCCAGATTTAACGTATTGATTACATTTTTAAAGGTAATACGGTTGATTTTCGTAATGACTTTTGCATGGGAAACCTGCTTTGCATATAAGGTCAGCATTACATTTTCCTCATCAATGCCGGTTAAAGGAACAAAGGATTCTATCTGTTCAATACCTTCTTCCTTTAAAAGGTCTTCGTTTGTTCCGTCGCCGTTGATAATAATGGCTTTGGGAAGCAGAATGCTCAGTTCTTCGCAGCGTGCTCTGTCGCTTTCAATAATTTTGACGGAAATACCGGCATTGAGCAGCTGATATGCCAGATAGTAAGCTGCTTTTCCACCGCCGATAATCATAGTGTCTTTTACCGGATTGGTTTTAAAGCCGATGCTTTCCAAAAAGGATTTTGCCATCATGCGCGAAGCAACAAAAGAGATAGTATCTCCTGACTGGATGCGAAAATCACCTGACGGAATATATATTTCGCCGTTTCGCTCAACGGCACAAATCAGAATTTTTTCGGATATATTTTTGCCCAGCAAAGCAATGGTCATACCGTCCAGCTTATTGTTCTGTGGAACGATAAATTTAATCATTTCTGCCTGTCCGTGTGCAAAGGAATTGACCTCCAGAACGGTTGGCATGTATAAAATGCGGGCTGCTTCCTTTGCTGCCTCCAGCTCAGGATTAATAATCATGGCAAGACCCAATTTCTCTCGAAGATAGCCAACCTCCTTACTGTAGTCTGGTGTGCGAACTCTGGCAATGGCGGCACAGTTACCCACACGCTTTGCAACCGTACAACAGAGCAGATTCAGTTCATCTGAATCAGTAACCGCAATAATTAAATCGGCACTTTCGATACCGGCTTCGATTTGCACACTGTAGCTGGCGCCGTTTCCTACAAGCCCCATAACATCATACAGATTGCTGATATTCTGTACCTTTGCGGAATTTTTATCAATAATGGTGATGTCATGACCTTCACGGGAAAGCTGTTCAATCAAGGTAATACCCACCTTGCCGCAGCCAACAATAATAATCTGTAACCCTTTTGGGGTATTCTTCTGTGATTTAAAAAACATTTTCCCATCCTCCGTATATTTCTATAACTATACCACTTCTCTGCGAAAAAAGCACTCATTTTTTCGATACCCTATTTATTCCATGCAGATAAGCATGCTATAATGTCGATAGACATTATAGTGGCCGAATGGCATGATTATCATGTGTGAAGCGGGACGGAGGTGTCGTAGTTGCGTATCAGAACGACAGTCGGAATCATTCTGACAGTAATTATTATAGGGATTCTTTTTATTAACGAAGTGGAAATAGATACAGAGGTGACGAGACGTCAGACAAAGGTAGGCTTCCTGATGAACGGAGGCACGCAGGATCGTTCCTGGGGGCAGGCTCATTATGAGGGAATGGAAAAGGCAGCTGAGACTTTGAATTTGGCTGTGGATTATCGGGAGAATGTACCGACGACAGAGGAATGCATTCCGGTAATGGAGGAGTTGATTGCAAACGGATGCCGGATTATTGTCTGTAATTCTTTTGAGTTCGGTGAGTATGAGCGGGAGATTGCAGCTCAGCATCCGGATGTTTATTTTTTTCATGCGACGGGAGTGGACAGTGGTAGAAATTTCGCTTCCTTTTTTGGCAGAGCATATCAGATGCGGTATTTAAGCGGGATTGTTGCAGGGATGCAGACGGAAACCGACGAAATCGGATATGTGGCGGCATTTCCTATTTCGGAGGTGAATCGCGGAATCAATGCGTTTACGTTAGGTGTGCGCAAGGTAAATCCGGATGCGGTGGTACATGTGACGTGGAGTTTTTCATGGACAGATGAAGAAAGTACAAAGGCTGCGACTTACCGATTGGTAGAAAATCATAATATTGATGTACTCACCATGCATTCGGACAGTCTGATACCGCTTGAAGTTGCGGAGGCAGAAGGAATTTGGGCGGTCGGCTATAATATGGATAACAGTGACCTTTACGAAAAGACTTTTTTGACGGCACCGATATGGAACTGGGAAAAATTTTATGAGCCACACATATTAGAGTGTCTGCAGCATAAATTTCAGGGAAAGAATTACTGGAGCGGTATTGACAGCGGAGTTGCTGATTTGGCGCCGCTCAGCAAAAATGTTAAACCCGGAATTTCAGAGATCGTAGAAAAGGAGCGAAAACTTCTGGAGAGCGAGAACTTCGATGTGTTTTACGGACCGATTACGGATAAGGAAGGAGTGCTCAGAGTACCGGAAGGAGAAAATATGTCGGACGATACCATGCTCAATCATTTTGACTGGTATGTAGAGGGTGTAGAGCTTTATGAGGAATAAATGGAAGGAACGTTCAGGAGAAATTGCAGGATGGCTTGGAGTGTTCCTCTTGATTATGCTTATAGTCGGTATTTTGCTGGATAGCAAGCTGAGAGATTTGCTGAATATATATCTGGAAAATCAGGTTGCATTGCAGACAGAGATATTAGCAGAGACAGTTGGGGAAAAGCTGAGCAGCGAAACCAGAATGCTGGAAGGAATTGCTGAATACATAGAAGAGGAAGAGGGGCTGAGAGAGGCTGCTTTGCAGATGCTTATGCTGGAGGATACAGGAACAACGGCAGGCATGTTGAATATCAACGGAGAAGCCGTTTTGGGAGAACAGCTTCCTATAAAGGAGTTTCCGGGAATTCATGAGTCCATTCACGGGCATAACGGCATCTGCTATAACAACGAGAGGGGACTGTTATTTACCGTTCCGGTTTATCATGGGGATAATATCAAATATATTTTATATAAGCTGTTTCCGAAGGAAATACTGGTGGAGCGATTTGCAGTTACAAGTTACGGAGAAGAAGGTAAGATAGCAATATGTGACAGAGAAGGTCATTTGGTTGTGCCGATTCTGGACTGGACAGAAGAGGAGCATATGCTGTTTCAGAGTGAGGTCATGATGAAGGGGCTCGCTGCCGTAAAAAGGGAAATGATTGTGGAAACGGCTGCTGCCAAGCGGGTTGTTTATGAAGATAAAGAGTGGTTTGTCTTTGTTGCGGAAATAGAGCAGACGGATTTTAATCTGACGGGAGCGGTGTCAAAGGAAGTTTTGTCCGAGGGAATTGAATATATTGTAACTCTTGTGCTTTGGGTATTTGGGTTATTGCTTGTATTGCTTTTGATAGGTATTATTTATTTGCTTGTAGTAGAGGGAAAGGCAAGAGAAAGTGATGAGCTGAGAGAGGCAAAGCAGACGGCAGAAAGGGAAAATCGTGCCAAGAGTGAATTCCTTGCGCAGATGTCTCATGAAATTCGTACTCCCATTAATGCGGTAATGGGAATGAATGAAATGATTCTCAGAGAAAGCTCGGAGGCGAATGTAAAGAGATATGCATGGAATATTCAGAGTGCCAGCAGAAATTTGTTGGCAATTATCAATGACATTTTGGATTTTTCTAAGATAGAATCCGGGAAAATGGAGATTGCCGAACGCAATTACAGCATAGGCGAAATGCTATATGATATTGTAAACATAATTTATGTGCGTGCCAGAGAAAAGGAACTGGAGCTTTTGGTGGAAATTGATGAGACATTGCCGGATGAAGTATGCGGTGATGAGATGAAGGTTCGAAAGATTCTTATCAATGTATTAAGTAATGCAGTGAAGTATACGAAGGCGGGAAGTGTTTCTTTAAAGGTAAGCGGTAGCAGAGAGGGAGACACTGCAGTATATTGCATTTCGGTAAAGGATACGGGAATCGGTATTCGTGAAGAAGACAAAGCACGACTTTTTGATGATTTTGCAAGATTGGACAGAGAGAAAAACAGGGATATAGAGGGTACCGGTTTAGGACTTGCCATTACCTTCCGATTGCTTGAGCAAATGGGAGGAAGGATAGAGGTAGAAAGTGTTTATGGAGAGGGCTCTGTTTTTACCATTTATTTGCCCCAGAAAGTTGTGGGCAGGGAATGTATCAGCGATTTGCATAGACGTGCCAGCGTGGAAGAGAAAGAGGAGACGCATTATTATGAGAGCTTTGTGGCACCTGAAGCAAAGGTTCTGGTAGTGGATGATACAGAGGTTAATCTGTTGGTAGTAAAGGGATTGCTGAAAAGTACGGAAATTCAGGTGACAACCTGTTTGAGCGGAGCAGAATGTCTGGAATTGGTTCAAAAGAATGTGTATGATTTGATTTTACTGGATCATATGATGCCTGAGATGGATGGTATAGAAACCTTAAAACAGATGAAAAAGCTGGAGCATAACTTGTGTAAGGATGCTCCGGTAATCGTATTGACTGCGAATGCGATTGTCGGTGTACGGGAGATGTATCTGGAGGAAGGCTTTGATGACTATTTGAGCAAGCCGATAGAGGGTCCGATTTTGGAGCGCGTTATTCAAAAATATTTACCGGAGTCTAAATTAACGGTGGCAGGACGGGATGTTTTTTCAAATGAAGTGACGGAAAAAGAAGGGGAGAAAAAGACAGTGATTGACAGAAATATTGGCTTAGAATATTGTAGCGGAATGGAAGATATTTATCAGGAGGTACTGGAAGCATATTATGAAGAGGGTCAGGACTATTTGAAGAAGATGGCAGAGTATCAGAATAATAAGGACTGGAAAAATTATGCAATTATTGTGCATGCAATTAAAAGTACCTCGTTGACAATTGGAGCAACGGAGCTTTCGGAGGCTGCAAAGGAGCAGGAGTTGGCTGCAAAGGCAGGAAATGAAGAGGTAATAGCTGCTAAATGGGAGGCGGTGCACGCGGCATTTAAGGAAGTGCTGGAGGAAGTAAAAAATATGCTGACAGAAGAAAAATAAGCAAGGAATAGTGAGGAATCTCCCTGCATACATTGTAAAAACAATGTGTTCAGGGGGATTTCCTTTGAAGGATTATATCGAAGAACGGGCGATAGGCATTGCAAAATATATCATCGAAAACAATGCAACGGTTCGCCAGACAGCCAGACAATTCGGAATCAGTAAGAGTACGGTACATAAGGATGTGACCGAGCGTTTGGAGCAAATCAATCCGGGGCTTGCAAAGGAAGCAAGAAGAGTGTTGGATGTAAATAAATCGGAACGGCATATCAGAGGCGGATTGGCAACCAAAGAAAAATATTTGCACCAGCATACATAAAGAAAAATGGTGAAGGATATTTTGTAAGTATAACAGGATATCCTTCATCCGAATAAGGAGTTGCATATGAAAATAGACAAGCAGAAGGTACGGGAAAATTTTAAAAACTATACCGAAAATTATAATGCGACAGATCCGAAAATCGCATTAAAGATTCATCATACCTATCGGGTGGCGGAGCTGTGTGAGCAAATAGCAGAGTCCGAGCATATGGAAAAGGAAGAGCAGGAGTTGGCATGGCTGCTTGGAATGCTGCATGACATTGGGCGTTTTGAGCAGCTACGCCGTTACGATACATTTATTGATGCCGAGTCGGTAGACCATGCCATGCTCGGCGCGGATATCCTGTTTGGGGTGGATGCCGGACAGAAGAGGGGAGCGGAAAGTTCTCTTATCCGTGAGTATATTGAGGATACATCAGAGGATGCGCTGATTGAAACGGCGATTCGTGTACACAGTGCATACCGTGTACCGGAAAATCTGGATGCACGAACAATGCGTTTTTGTCATATATTGCGGGATGCGGATAAAATAGATATTCTGAGAGTAAATATAGAAACTCCGCTCGAGGAAATATACAATACTACAAGCGAGGAGCTTTATGCGGCAGAGGTGACGCAGGCTGTTATGGAGAGCTTTTATGAGCATCATGCAACGCTTAGAAGCATTAAACGGACACCTGTAGACCACATTGCGGGGCATGTTTCTTTGATTTATGAGCTTGTATTTCCGGCAAGCATCCGTATTGTAAAAGAGCAGGGTTATTGGGAGAGACTGATCGGTTTTCCTTCCCGAAATGAAAAGACGATAAAACAGCTACAGGAATTGAAGCAGGAAATGTGTAGATTTTTAGAAAAATAAAATACTTGACAGATACCGTGGACAGGCGTAAAAAATAGTTGTCAGATAAAGTGATTGGGAACGATAGGAGGAGCAAAAGGTGGTACAGGAAAAAGTAATCGTTATCGACTTTGGTGGTCAATACAATCAGCTTGTAGCCAGACGTGTTCGTGAGTGTAATGTATATTGTGAAATATATTCCTATAAGACGGCGCTTAAGCAGATAAAGGAAATGAAGCCTGCAGGTATTATTTTAACGGGCGGACCGAATAGCTGTTATGAAGAAGGTGCTCCTACTTATCAGAAGGAATTGTTTGAACTGGGAGTTCCGGTACTGGGGCTGTGCTATGGTGCGCAGCTAATGATGCATGTGCTTGGCGGAAAAGTAGAGAAGGCACCGGTACGGGAATACGGTAAAACAGAGGTTATAGTCGATAAGAGCTCGCCGCTTTTTGCGGATGTGCAGGAGACGACGATATGCTGGATGAGCCACTTTGATTATATTTCCCAAACTGCGCCCGGATTTCAGATTGTGGCGCATACGGCAGACTGCCCGGTGGCAGCCGCCGAGTGTAGAGAGAAAAATTTATATGCAATCCAGTTTCATCCGGAGGTGCTCCATACGCAGGAGGGAACCAAGATGCTGCATAATTTCGTAAGAAATGTATGTGGGTGTTCGGGAAGCTGGAGAATGGATTCTTTTGTAGAAAATTCGATAAAAGAAATCAGAGAAAAGGTAGGAAAGGGAAAAGTGCTCTGTGCACTTTCCGGTGGAGTGGATTCTTCGGTAGCAGCTGTTATGCTGTCAAAGGCGATTGGCAGCCAGTTAACCTGTGTATTTGTAGACCACGGTTTGCTTCGTAAAGACGAAGGCGATGAGGTGGAAGAGATATTCGGAGAAAAGGGCAGCTATGAGCTGAACTTTATCCGTGTGAATGTACAGCAGCGTTTCTATGAGAAGCTGGCAGGAGTCAGTGAGCCGGAGCAAAAGCGCAAAATTATCGGAGAAGAATTTATCCGTGTATTTGAAGAGGAAGCCAAAAAAATCGGAGCAGTAGATTTTCTTGTGCAGGGAACGATTTATCCGGACGTGGTTGAAAGCGGTCTGGGCGGTGAATCGGCAGTTATCAAATCACATCACAATGTAGGGGGACTTCCCGACTATGTAGACTTTAAAGAAATCATTGAGCCACTGCGCAATCTGTTTAAGGATGAGGTGCGAAAGGCGGGATTGGAGATGGGAATCCCGAGAAAGCTTGTATTCAGACAGCCGTTTCCGGGACCGGGACTCGGTGTGCGAATCGTAGGCGAGGTGACGGAGGACAAGGTGCGCATTGTGCAGGATGCGGATGCCATTTACCGTGAGGAAATCGCAAAGGCAGGTCTGGATGAAAGCATCGGACAATATTTCGCTGCCCTAACCAATATGCGCTCCGTAGGTGTCATGGGAGATGAAAGAACATATGACTACGCAGTAGCATTGCGGGCAGTCAATACCATAGATTTTATGACGGCAGAGGCAGCAGAGATACCGTTTGCGGTATTGCAGACCGTTATGAGCCGGATTATTAATGAGGTGCGTGGAGTCAATCGGGTATTTTATGATTTGACCAGTAAGCCTCCGGGAACGATTGAATTGGAATGACGCATCTCCGATAAAAAGGCCTTAAAACTGCCTTTTTACCAGATAAACACCGAAAATAACGATTACTATGCCGAGGATTTCCGGCAGTGCCAATGTTTCCCCGAAAAGCAGATAGGAATAAACAGAGGCAATGACAGGCTGGATTAGACAAATAATAGAGGACAAATTTACATTTACGTTTTTTTGGCAATGTGTCAGTAGGTTGTGACCGATTACCTGAAGGCAGCAGGTAAGTCCAAAGGCGGGTAACAGGTCAGAAGCGGCAGACGGTAAATGCAGTCCCTCTATGGCAGCAGAAGTACACATAAGTGTCACGCATCCGCCAAGACCGCTGATAAACATGATGACACTACTGCTGATGTGCTGTCGCATGCGGTAGGAAATCAGTAAAAAGGCGGCATAGAAAAATGAGGTTAAGAAAGCGAGTAAATCACCAAAATAGCTGTCCGATGTGATGGCTACTTTGCCTCCCAATAAAATCATCAAACCGATTAAGGTAATACCTGTGCCGAGGAAAAACATCCGCGGCACTTTTTCTTTAAAAATAAAGTAGGATACCGGGATTACGGTAAAGGGCGTCATATTAGCAAGCAAATTGGCATTGGCAACGGTGGTGTAACCAAAAGAAACATTCCAGAGGGAAATATCTCCGGCGAGAAATGCTCCGGCAAGGAATAAAATAAGAAAGTCCTTTTTGGAAATCGTTTTTGCTTTTTTATATGCCGGGAAAAACAGGATTGGCAGAGAAAACAAAATGCGATAAAAGCCGGTGGTAATCGGAGGCAGGGGACTAAGCTTTACCCAGATTCCTCCGGTTGCAAGAAAGCAGACCGCTAATATTTCCAAAAGAATATAGTAATTATTGTTTTTCGATTTCATCATAACAAAACCTCCTTGTTGAGTACTTGAATTTATGTTACGCTTTGTGTGGCGTGATAAAAAGTGCCACAAATGACGATGAGGATGGTGCCACCTGTGATTTGCATTGATTTATATAGTGAGAAGCCAAAATACGAACAAATTTATGAGCAGATAAAAACAGAAATTGATACAGGAGCACGAAGAGCAGGGGATGTGTTGGAGGGAAGCCGGACACTGGCATGTACGTTGCAGGTGAGCCGAAATACTGTAGATGCTGCATATGGTCAGCTTGCGGCAGAAGGGTACATTGTAAATCGCAGAGGGATTGGATTTGTAGTGGAGGTGCTTCCGAAAAGTTTTTGCAATTCAAAAAAGCAGAAGGAATGTGGGACTGTAAAGCCCGTACAGGAGGAACAGACCACAATTCTATATGATTTGACCAACGGAAGTCATACGAGGGATTTGTTTCCGGTAAAGCTGTGGAAACGCTGTATGTCAGAATGCTTAATGCGGGCGGATATGGATGAATACTTTGCGACAATGTGTGAGGGACAGGGAGTATTGGCATTACGAAGCTGTTTAAAGGAATATCTGGCAAAAATTCGAGGATTAAATTGCGAGGAAGACCAGATTGTGATAACCTGCGGATTGCAGCAATCCTTGGACTGCGTATGCAAGCTCTTGGAGAGTGGGCGCAGAAGCGTATATATGGAAGAGCCGGGATATAATAAAGCAGCGGCTGTACTGAAAAATAATGCCAGAAAGGTTATTACAATCAAAGTAGACGAAAAGGGGATAGTTACCCGTGATTTAAAGTGTAATCGAGATGTGTGTGCCATCTATACAACACCTTCCAATCAATTCCCCACGGGAAGCATTTTGCCCATTAGCAGACGGTATGAATTGCTTGAATGGGCGAGGGAAAATGATTCCTATGTGATAGAGGATGACTATGACAGTGAACTGCGCTATTATGCGAAGCCGATACCCTCGCTTCAATCGATTGATGAGGATGGCAAAGTGATTTATATGGGAACCTTTTCAAAAGCATTGTCACCGGCACTGCGCATGGCTTATATGGTGCTTCCGAAACCGTTGCTAAAGAAGTACAAAGAACAATTTGCAGACTATAATTGTATGGTTTCCGTCATCAACCAGCATGTGGTTGCAGAGCTTTTTAAAACAGGACAATATGAGCGTCATGTAAGGCGTATGGGACAGATATATCGTAAAAGATTGGACGAATTTAAACGATGCTTTTCTGATTTTGGAAATAAAATAAAGATACATGAAAACGGAAGCGGTCAGTATTTCCTGTTGGAGTTTCCGGAAAAGAATACGCAGGAGAAGATGATAGCTCTTGCAAAGGAGCAGGGCGTGAGAGTGTATTCTGTCATGCAGTTTTGGCACGACAGGGCAGAATGTCCCAATAATATGATATTTATTGGGTTCAGTAAAATTGCGATAAAAGATATTGAGGATTGTGTGAAGCGGCTGAAATGTGCATGGAATGAGATTTTGTAGGAATCAACCGTTACGATATGGAGGAGAAAAGGCATTGCGGATTAACAAAGAATGTCTATAATAGATAACAAAGGAGGTAACTGCCATGCGATTGAACAGAGGAATTAATTTAGGTGGTTTTTTGTCACAGTGTTGTCATCAGGAAGCACATTATGATGAATTTATAAAGAAAGAAGACATACAGCAGATTCAGGAATGGGGATTTGACCATGTACGTCTGCCGGTAGATTATAATGTACTGGAAAGTGATGAGGGTATTGTAAAGGAAAGCGGATATCGACGGATACAGCAGGTAATTGACTGGTGCAGAGAATATAACTTAAATATTATTTTGGATTTACATAAAGCATATGGCTATGATTTTAATGATGCGGGTGATGAAGAGAGAAATAACCTGTTTTCTTCGGAAGCATTGCAGAAGCGGTTTGTTGATTTGTGGATTGAAATTGTGAGGCGCTATGGCAGTGAGAGCCATATTGCATTTGAACTGCTGAATGAGGTGGTTGAAAAAGAAAATGCAGATGCATGGAACCAATTAATCAAGGCTACGGTAACGGAAATTCGCAAGGTGAATGCAAGCGCTCCGATTATTTACGGAGGAATTCAGTGGAATAGCGTAAAAACATTGAAACTATTGGAAATTCCTAAGGATGAAAATATTATATTTACCTTCCATTTTTATGAACCGTTGTTATTTACCCATCAAAAAGCACACTGGGTTGCAGCGATGAACCCGGAGGAGACCATTTATTATCCGGAATCAATGGAATATTATCAGGAAAAATCCAAAGTATTAGGATTTCAAGGTGAAGTGGTAAGATTGGCGGAATCAAAGGAGATGGGTGTGCCATTTATTGAGGAAATGATTCGTGAAGCGATTGATGCGGCAGCAAATGCGGGAGTGTCGTTGTACTGCGGAGAGTTTGGCGTAATAGATCAGGCACCGGTAGAGGATACACTTCGCTGGTTTGCGGATGTAAATACGGTGTTTGAGAAATACCAAATCGGTTGTGCGGTATGGTCTTATAAAGAGATGGACTTCGGAATGACGGAGGAGCACTATGCTCCGATTCGTCAGGAACTGTTAAAGCTGTGGTGCAAAAAATAAGAAATGCAGGTATGTGGGCACGGAGAGGAAGGCATAGATGAAGCGCAGTGTTGATATCAGCGAAATTACTGACGGAAAATTGTATACAGCAAATGATATGGTAAAGGTGGATTGCCACGATTGCCAGGGCTGCTTTGCCTGTTGTCAGGGAATGGGTGACTCCATCGTGCTTGATCCGTATGACCTGTGGCAGTTGACATCGCACCTAAAAACAGGGTTCGACGGCTTATTTGAAAAATATATTGAGCTGCATGTGGAGGATGGACTGATTTTACCGAATCTAAAGCTGGATGGTAAAGAAGAAAAATGTGCTTTTCTGGATGAAAAGGGACGCTGTAGTATTCATGCTTTTAGGCCGGGCATCTGTCGCCTGTTTCCGCTTGGACGTATTTATGTAGAAGACGGCTTTCGTTACATTCATCAGATTTACGAATGTCCCAAACCGGACAGAACGAAGGTTAAAATAAAAAAGTGGCTCGGGATATCCAATTTAAAGGATTATGAACAGTACATAAATGTCTGGCATGCTTTTGTTGCTGTCTGTAGAGATGCAATTGAGGAGCTGGCAGAAGAGGAAAGACGCGTTCTGGCATTGTTTATTTTGAAAAATTTTTATCAGGCAGATTATACGGATTCCTGTGATGCAGATGATTTTTATTCGGATTTTTACAGGAGACTTGAGACTGCCAAAGATATGCTGGGGCTGTCGGAATAGGAGCTGTTGATATGGATTTTATGCAGGCGAAAAGGATGCTTGTAACGGAAAATCTGACCTGTATTTTATTCGGTAATGAGGTCGTTTATACAAGTCAGGAGAGGGGAATTCGCCCGCTTCTGCGACTGATTGATGAAAAGGCAGAATATGGCGGATTTTGTGCGGTAGACAAGGTGGTTGGAAAGGCAGCAGCTTTTGCCTATGTTATTTTGGGGATTCAGAGTCTGCATGCGTGTGTCATTAGTGAACCGGCAAAAAAAGTATTGGAAAAGCATAAGATAGACGTGACTTACGATACCCTTGTGGAGTATATTAGAAACAGAACAGGGGATGGCAGGTGTCCGATGGAAAACGCGGTGCTGAATATAGAAAGCAGTGAGGAGGCACTTTTTGCCATTCGCAAAAAACTGGATGAATTACAAACGGGGGACAAAGGATGAGCAATCGGTTTTTTGAGGAAGTAAAAAAGAATTTTGGTTTCGGATGTATGAGATTGCCGATGAATGGTGAAGAAGTTGATTATGATGAAACCTGCAAAATGGTGGATACCTTTTTAGAAAACGGATTTAACTATTTTGATACGGCACATGGCTATATTGATGAAAAAAGTGAAATTGCACTGAGGGAGTGTCTTGTAAAACGATACGACCGAGAGGACTATATTCTGGTTAATAAGCTGACGGCGGATTATTTTACAAAGGAAGAGCAGATTCGTCCGTTTTTTCAAAGTCAGTTGGAGGCATGTGGTGTCGAATATTTTGATTTTTATCTGATGCATGCCCAGAATGCGAAGTATTTTGAAAAATTCAAAAAATGCAAAGCATATGAGACGGCTTTTGATTTAAAAAAAGAAGGAAAGGTTAAGCATGTGGGAATTTCCTTCCATGATACGGCAGAGGTATTGGATAGGATACTGACAGAATATCCAAAGATAGAGGCGGTACAGCTGCAGCTTAACTATTTGGACTATGAGGATGCAGGTATTCAGGGAAAGAAATGCTATGAGGTGTGTGTAAAGCATGGTAAGCCGGTCATTGTCATGGAACCGGTAAAGGGCGGTAGCCTGATTCGTCTGCCCGAGAAGGCACAGCAAATATTTGATAAGCTTAACGGCGGCAGTAATGCCAGCTATGCAATCCGGTTTGCTGCAGGGTTTGATAATATTATGATGGTGCTGTCTGGTATGAGTAACATGGAGCAGATGGAAGACAATATCAGCTTTATGAAGGATTTTAAGCCGCTTGATGAAAGGGAGCGGGAAGCTGTCCGAGCGGTATGTGCCATTTTTAAGGAGCAGGATTTGATTCCATGTACGGCTTGCAGATATTGCGTGGCAGGCTGTCCGATGAAAATTTCCATTCCGGATTTGTTTGCCGATATGAATGCGAAAAAAACCTTTCAGGATTGGAACAGTGATATGTATTATGAGGTACATACGCTGAATGCGGGAAAGGCTTCGGATTGTATCAAATGCGGAAAATGTGAGGGTGTCTGTCCGCAGCATTTAAAGATTCGTGAGCTTCTTGCCGAGGTGGCAGGGCAGTTTGAGTCATAAAAATACTAACAAAACAGAAAAACTAAGAGCAGGATGAACTGTAAAAGGCTTGTCCTGCTTTTGATTTTGTACTACAATAAATAAGTTGATAAGAAAATGAGGATGGGAAAAGGTGAAATGCATGAAAAGTGGATTTGACAATGACAAGTATTTAAAAACACAGTCGGAGAATATCCTGAAACGGATTGAAAAATTTGATAATAAGCTGTATTTGGAATTCGGTGGAAAGCTGTTTGATGATTTTCATGCATCCAGAGTACTTCCGGGTTTTATGCCGGATTCTAAGCTGCGCATGCTGTTGGAATTAAAGGAGCAGGCAGAGATAGTGGTCGTTATCAGTGCAGAGGATATCGCTGGGAATAAAATTCGGGGTGACCTGGGAATTACCTATGATTTGGACGTGCTCCGATTAATCGATGCTTTTCGCGGAGTCGGCATGTATGTGGGTAGCGTGTGCATTACCAAATATGCAGGTCAGGCGGCAGCTGACCAGTTCCAGAAACATCTGACGGAGCTTGGCATCAAGACCTATCATCATTATAAAATACCGGGCTATCCCAGTGACATTGCAACGATTGTAAGTGATGAGGGCTACGGAAAAAATGAATATATTGAAACGACAAGACCGCTTGTTGTCATTACGGCACCCGGACCGGGAAGCGGAAAGATGGCGACATGCCTCTCTCAGCTTTATCATGAGCATAAACGTGGTATTAAAGCCGGCTATGCCAAGTTTGAGACCTTTCCGGTATGGAATTTGCCTTTAAAGCATCCGATTAACATTGCCTATGAAGCGGCAACTGCGGATTTAAGCGATGTCAATATGATTGACCCGTTCCATCTGGAGGCATATGGAGAGACAACGGTAAATTACAATCGTGATGTAGAGATTTTTCCGGTATTGAATGCCATGTTTGAGAAGATTTTAGGGGAAAGTCCTTATAAATCACCGACCGATATGGGCGTTAACATGATAGGAAACTGTATTGTGGATGATGAAGTATGCAGAGAGGCATCCAGACAGGAAATTATCCGTCGCTATTATCATGGGCTGTGTGATTGCAAGCGTGGTACGGGAAATAAGGAAACATTGTACAAATTAGAGTTGATTATGAAACAGGCAGGTCTTTCCGTGGAGGACTGTGCGGTAGTAGGTGCGGCTCTGAAGCGTGAGGAAGAGACAGGTCATCCGGCAGTAGCGATTGAGCTGGAGGACGGAACGGTGATTACCGGTAAGACAACAGACTTGCTTGGAGCCTCTGCGGCAGCGCTGTTGAATTCCCTGAAGGTATTGGGTGGTATCGACCATGAGCTTCACCTTGTTTCGCCTAAGGCAATTGAGCCTATCCAGAGATTAAAAACGCATTATCTGGGAAGTCGGAATCCGAGACTTCATACGGATGAGATTTTGATTGCATTATCTACCTCGGCGGCATCCGATAAAAATGCAGAGCTGGCTATGTCGCAGATTAAAAAGCTGCAAGGCTCAAAAGCACATTCATCGGTGCTGTTGTCTTCCGTAGACGAAAAGATTTTTCAGCGTCTGGGCATTCATCTGACCTGTGAAGCAAAATATGAGTCGGAAAATAAAATTTATCATAAGAGATAACGTGAAAACGGCTATGGTGAAAATATTGTGTTTTGCCATAGCCTTTTTGTTTATTATAAAAGGGATTGTGATATAATAGGAGTACTTAGTAAGATGATTTTTGGAAGGAGAGTTTCTTATGAAAAAAAGTTTTTTTTCTATGATGTTATGCATAATAGTAGCAACCGCTCTTGTGGGTTGCGGTAAGAATGGTGCAACGAACGGCACCGGTGGCAGTGAAGACGGAGCTTCGGTGGAGGAGGTGCCTGCCGTAGAAGTGGCAGATGCTGCGGAGCTTTTAACAAATGTATGGAACACCTACGAAGAGGCAGATAAATTCCCGATTGGCGGAGGAGATTATGAAAATATGACTGCTGATGTGCCGGGAAAATTTGATGTAACCAAAGCGGAGGACATGGATTCCATGCTGGGATTTCCGGCAGGAAGTGCGGAGCAGATTGATGATGCGGCATCTATGCTGCATATGATGAATGCCAATACCTTTACGGCAGGTGCGTATCATATATCGGATTCAGGTGAAGTACAGGCAGTAGCTGATGCGTTAAAAGACAATATCGTAAATCGTCAGTGGATTTGCGGTTTCCCGGATACACTAATAGTTGCTTCTGTTGGAAATGAATATGTTGTATCTGCTTTTGGAAATGCAGAAATTATTGAAACATTCAAAACAAAATTACAGGCAGAGTACGAAATGACAGAGATTCTGCATGAGGAAAATCTGGTACAGTAGCATGGTTTTTTCTGGTATTACATTTTTATATTATTTTTTACCCTGTGTTTTGTTGTTCTATTTTGCAGCACCGTTCCGGTTTCGGAACGGTGTACTGCTTGCGGCAAGTCTTTTGTTTTATGCATGGGGTGAGCCGGTTTATGTGCTGCTGATGCTGTTTGTGATTGCGGCCGGATACGGAGCAGGGATTTGGATTGAAAAAAGCAGAAGTCTAAAAAGCAAAGGGATGACGCCAAGACGTGTTTTGAGCTGTGGAGTAATACTTTTTACGGGAGTGCTTCTGTTTTTTAAATATGCGGACTTTTTTATTATAAACTGGAATAGGGTGACGGGAGCAGCATGTCCGCTCCTGCGTCTTGCGTTACCTATCGGAATCAGCTTTTATACATTTCAGATACTCAGTTATCTGACAGATGTATATCGGGGAGAAGTACGGGCACAGAAAAATATTATTTCCTTTGCTTTGTATGTGTCCATGTTTCCACAATTGATTGCGGGACCAATTGTTCGTTATCAGACGGTGGCAGAGCAAATTCAGAAACGTAGGACGACATGGGAAGAAGCAGAATACGGCATCAGCCGATTTGTGATTGGTTTATCCAAAAAGGTATTGATTGCCAATGAGCTTGGTGAGCTGTGCGAAATCTTTCGGGTATCGGATGAAAAATCCGTAGTGTATTATTGGATGTACGCTACGGCTTTTTGTCTTCACATTTATTTTGATTTTTCAGGATATAGTGATATGGCAATCGGTTTGGGAAGAATTTTCGGTTTTTCCTTTCCTGAAAATTTTCGGTATCCGTATGTATCAAAAAGCATTACGGAGTTTTGGCGCAGATGGCATATGTCATTGGGGACATGGTTTCGGGATTATGTGTATATTCCTCTTGGCGGAAGCAGGGTATCTGTGTGGAAACGCTATCGAAACATATTTTTGGTCTGGATGCTCACTGGCTTGTGGCACGGTGCATCATGGAACTTTGTTGTTTGGGGGCTGTATTTCGGCATTTTGTTAGTTTTGGAGAAATGCTGGATTTTGAAAAACTTAGAAAAAATAAAGTGGCTGAGTCATTTTTATGTGTTGTTTTTGGTAGCAATCAGCTTTGTTATTTTTCATGCGACGGATTTGACTCAGGCGGCAGAGGATATCCGATGTCTGCTTGGACTTGGTGGAATTCCGGTCATCTCGGCAGAAGCAATTTATTATCTGAAGAGCTATGGAGTGACATTGCTGCTTGGAGGTATCGGAAGTACTCCTTTTGTTGCCGAGGTATGGAGACGTGTGAAGCGAAGGAGTGAAATACAGCAGAAATGGAGTGTGGCAGTAGAAATATGGAAACCGATTGTATTAGTCTGCCTGCTGCTATTGTGTACCGCATATCTGGCAGACGGCTCATTCAATCCGTTCCTGTATTTCCGGTTTTAGGAGGTGGCGATGAGCAGAGCAAAAAGAAATGTTTGGATTATCATGCTTTTGTATATTGCGGTTGTCTTAATGTGTCTGTTAAATCCTACAAAGGAATTTTCGCTTAGTGAACGCAGAAAATTAATGCAGCGACCCAAATTTGCTATCGATACCTTTTTGAATGGCAGATATACGGAGCAATTTCAAGAATATGTGACAGACCAGTTTCCGGGACGTGAAAAGCTGCGTTTTTTAAAAGCGATGTATTCCACAAAACTGATGGGTAAGCAGGATGTGAATGGTATATATGAAAGGGATGGATATTTATGCGCGGTGGAGTATCCGATGAACGAAGCCTCCCTTGTGCGAGCAGCAGACATTTTTCGTGAAATTTATGACAAACATTTGCAGGGAACCGAAGCAGAAGTTTATTTTTCAGTTATACCTGATAAAAATTATTTTCTGACAGAGAATGTCTCTTTGTCGATGGACTACGGAGTGTTTTTTGAAATTATGTACGGTCAGACAGAGTTTATGACAGCGATTCCCATTGAGGATAAACTGGAAATTACAGATTATTACCGGACGGACAGCCACTGGAAACAGGAGGAAATCACACAACTCGCAGCATTTTTGATAGAAAAAATGGGAGCAAAAAAGGAAGATGCAGCTAAAAAGCAAAGTGATGAAACGGGGAAGCACTATGTGGTTTCAAAGGTAGAGAAGCCATTTTACGGTGTGTATTACGGACAGGCAGCGTTACCGGTAAAGCCGGATGCTTTGCAATATTGTATGAATGAGACGCTGGAACATTGTATTGTGCATGATTATGAGCAGGAATGTGAGATTCCGCTTTATGATATGGAAAAGGCAGCAGGACGAGACCCGTATGAAATGTTTACAGGGGGAAACAGCTCCCTTGTAACGGTGATGAGCCCGGACTCGGCTTCGGAAGAGGAACTGGTGGTGTTTGGGGATTCTTTTTGTCGGAGTCTTGTACCGCTGCTGACAGAGCATTATCGCAAGATAACCATTTATGATATCCGCTATTTGCCCAGTGCACATATTGGAAGTCATCTGACCTTCACCAATCAGGATGTTTTGTTTCTGTACAGTACGTCGGTATTAAACAACAGTATTACACTGAAATAAAAATGCATATTTTTTATGGTGGCGATAAGAAAATGCTTTTCTACGGAAAAGTTTTATACTATAATAAGAATATTCTTTTACAGATGAATTGATAAAATCAAAGGAGCAAAACGATGAAACAGGACATGATAGTAATTCTTGACCTCGGTAGTACAGAGAACACGGTAATTGCCAGACAGATTCGCGACATGGGCGTATATAGTGAGATTCATCCACATGATATTACACCGGACGAGCTGAAGGCACTCAATAATGTAAAGGGTATTATTTTAAACGGCGGTGAAAACAGAGTCGTTGACGGTATAGCGATTGATGTAAATCCTGCGATTTATGAGTGTGGATATCCGGTTATGGCAATTGACCATCCGACTGCAAAATGTGAACAGCAGTATGCAGATATGCCGGAAGAAGCTGTAATTAAGGCTTTTGTTTTTGATAAGTGTAAGGCAGAAGCAAACTGGAACATGAAAAATTTTGTAGAAGATCAGGTAGAATTGGTTCGTCGTCAGGTAGGAGATAAAAAGGTACTTCTGGCTTTGTCCGGCGGTGTTGATTCGTCTGTTGTAGCTGCACTTTTGTTAAAGGCAATCGGACAGCAGCTTGTATGTGTCCATGTAAATCATGGTCTGATGCGTAAAAACGAGTCAGAAAGTGTTGTGGAAGTATTCAAAAATCAGTTAAATGCAAATCTGATTTATGTAGATGCTACAGAAAGATTCCTTACAAAGCTGGAAAATGTAGCAGACCCTGAACAGAAGAGAAAGATTATCGGCGGAGAATTTATCCGTGTATTTGAAGAGGAAGCAAGAAAGCTGGAGGGAATCGACTTCCTGGGACAGGGAACGATTTATCCTGATATTATCGAAAGCGGAACAAAAACTGCGAAATGTGTGAAATCCCATCACAATGTAGGCGGACTTCCTGAGGATTTACAGTTTGAATTGGTAGAGCCATTGGCTCAGCTCTTTAAGGATGAGGTTCGCGCCTGCGGTATCGAACTGGGACTTCCGGCAGAGATGGTATATCGTCAGCCATTCCCGGGACC
>JAZNIP010000033.1:0-6689 GCA_045577575.1 Lachnospiraceae bacterium
ATCACATTTTCTGACAGACCGTAAAGAAACGCCGGTACTTAGGCTGTGTATTTTACAGCCTTATGTACCGCTGCGTTTCGTCCGAGTGCAAACGTGTCTGGAAGAAAATTGTGATGTTTCTGCCCTTATTAGATTACAAACTAAGTTATTATCTTACTCTTCATATCCATTCGGATTGTTTTTCTGCCATCTCCAGGAGTCTGCACACATCTCCTTGATGCCGTACTCAGCCTTCCAACCCAGTTCCTTTTCTGCTTTGGAAGCGTCGGAGTAGCAGGTCGCAATATCACCTGCGCGTCTGTCCTTGATGACATAAGGAATTTTCACACCGGAAGCCTCTTCAAAATTCTTTACGATATCCAGTACGCTGTAGCCACAGCCTGTACCCAGATTATAAATCTCCAATCCCGGCTTCTCCTCGATTTTCTTAATTGCCTTTACATGTCCCCTTGCAAGATCCACTACATGGATATAGTCTCTTACTCCGGTTCCGTCCGGTGTATCATAGTCATTGCCAAATACACCAAGCTCTTTTAATTTACCGACAGCCACCTGTGTAATATATGGCATCAGGTTGTTCGGGATACCATTTGGATTCTCTCCGATGGTTCCGCTCTTATGCGCACCGATTGGATTGAAATAACGAAGCAAAATTACATTCCATTCCGGATCTGCCTTCTGCATATCACTAAGCACCTGCTCCAGCATGCCCTTTGTCTGTCCGTAAGGGTTCGTAATCTGTCCTTTCGGGCACTCCTCCGTAATCGGAATAAATGCCGGATTTCCATATACAGTCGCAGAGGATGAGAAAATGATATTTTTCACACCATGCTTACGCATTACATCTACCAATACCAGTGTACCAGAAATATTGTTGTAATAATATTCCCACGGCTTAGCTACGGATTCTCCCACCGCCTTTAAACCTGCAAAATGAATGCAACACTCGATGGTCTCTTTTTCAAAAATTTCTTCCAGACCTTCTCTGTCCAGAATGTCAGTCTTATAAAATTTCACCGGTTTTCCGGTAATTTTCTCCACACGCTCAAGTGACTTTTCACTGGAATTACTCAAATTATCAACTACAACTACATCATAGCCAGCCTCCTGTAATTCTACTACTGTATGGCTGCCGATATATCCGGCTCCACCCGTTACTAAAATTGCCATATGTGCCTCCTGTTCCGAAAAGTAATTTCCCTGTTCTGCTGTTTATCCTGTTGTCTTTAGTTTACGTCCACCTGCCATCAACCACAAGATTCGAATGTTACACAAATCTGTCAAAATGTTAAATCGCCGCTTCTTGCAGGCTTTTCCGGAAACATATTTATCAAATACTACAATACAATCCCGTTTTTCTGTAAAAGTTCGCGGGCAGTCTCTACCGAATCCACCCCTGTCTTATTTTTAATTGGCGCAAATTCGCACTCACGCACCACCTCAAACGGCAGGCAGCTATCAAGCTCATGAATCATGTCCAGCACAAGCTGCTCATATTTATAGCCGTTTGGTTCCTCCGGCTTTATCAGTTCTCCATTATCATTCAGATAAGGTATCTTTTTCTCTACTACATGCAGCGGAAGCTGATTATTCATAATTCTTTCCAAATCATCCATTCGGAATAAATAGTTCAGGATAACGCCAAAATTATATGCCGGATCCCCCTTTGCATCCTTTGCGTCCATCATTTCTTCCGTCAATTCATAATATTCTACAATAGACGGTCTTCCATCCTCCAGACACATGACACCGACTTTTTCATCTCTTGCCGCTTTTCGCACTACCTTTGCTCCTACGGAGCTCTCTGTCGCAATGGTTGCCCCGACAAAGCAAGGGTCAGCAATACGCTGCAATACATTGTCTACCGCAAATACATTCAGCCATTCAACCCCTGCTTCTCTTGCCTTCTGCGCAATACCGCTTCTCTCCATAGAAATGAACCAGCCACCGTTTCCGTTTGGCGAAGTAGAAATTTTTCCTTTTTCTTCCATATACACTTTTCCATCATAATCCGATGCAGGAGCCATTTCCTGTTTGAAAAAGAAAACCGAATCCTTGTCATATCCAAAATACTGATGCTTTTCAAAAAATCCCGTAGTTGCCTCATGGTTTTTATCACTTGTCATAATATAAAACGGAATCCACGCACCGCTTTCTTTTACTACCTCCATCGCGTTCTGTATCAGACGCTCAAAAATATAAACCGGCTTTGTAAGCCCGATATCGTACATCCCTTTCGGGTCATCAGAACCAAGTCTGGTTCCCATACCGCCGGCAAGTAGTACCGCTCCCACCTTTCCTGCTTTCACCGCATCCAGACCGAGCTGTCGAAACTCTTCACGCCTTTTTTCAATCTCACTCAACTCCATAGCGGAAAGCGGTGTAATTACACCCCTTTCAGCAGACCTTTCGGCCTCCTTTTCTTTGGAAGACAATACGGAAAAATCCGTTGCTTCTATCTGCTCCAGCAAAGCCTTCTGCTGCTGCTCGGACAATTCATTATAATAATTCAGAACATGAACCTGACCGTACTTTTCCAGCTTCTGTTTTGCTTCTTCATACATCATACCTGTTTCCACCTTTCTTTCTTCATCTTAAACTCATTTCAACAGACTAATGTTTCTATCTCTTTTCTCACTGCCTATAGTGTATCATTTTCTGTCAAAAGGTGCAATTTTCAACATGAAGTAATTACAATTTTCAAAAGCTATAATACAAAGGCATCAAACACACTTCCTCCACCAAACCACTCTTCTTTCTTTTTCAGTAAATAAGCCTTGCTTTCTGCCAGCTCACTCCCCATATCACAAAGGACGGCATCATAATTATTCTCTGTCAGCGCTCCTGCCTCATAAAGCAAATCACAATACTCTTTCTGCGCTCCGTATTCTTCTTTAACCACAAGCCAGCTTTCTTCAAACATACACCCCTTTGTATAAGTACGCAGATATTCCTCCAAATACTTTGCCGTTTCCCTTGAAAGCCCTTCGTTATGCATAAGTCGCACCAGCGCAAGACGTACCTTGCTTCTGCGTTTTTCACTCAGGAAAAAATCCAAATTGTTTTCCATACTGCCATAGTCTTCTTCTCCGCACAATATCGTCTTGGAATAGCCCTCTCTGTCCGGTGACGCAATGAGCTGCATCATCCTGGCGTCCCATTTTTGAAGCCACTCCTCTTCACCCGCCTCCCTGAGAGTCAACAGATATGGCGCTTCCAGCTTATGCACGGTAGCCGCAAGCAGCTCTGCAATTCCCGCAGCCAAGCCCTGTGCATTCATTCGCTCCAACCGCTCACATTGCAAAAACGCACCTTTTCCGAATGATATATTTTTCCTCGGCAGACTAACACAAACCAATCGGCCGCAATAAGCAAATGCCCACTCCTCCACCTCCCGGATGTTCTCCGGCAGACACACCTCCTGTATCCTTTTATTGCTCAGAAACGCTTTTCTTCCGATTGTCGTTACCGGTACTCCCTCTATCTCTTCCGGAATACAGGCACAAGTACTGTATCCCTTCCAGGCAAGCACTTTTATTTCACCGTTTTTTACTTCATATTGTAAAGCGTTATCACCGTTTTCCCATTCTCTTATCATACATTTCTTACAGCTCTAAGGCTGCGATTTCCTCCTGCAATTCATTTCTGCGCTCTGAAATCATAAGCTTCTCATTATGGCGATTATAGTCCTCACTGCCGAACATACCGATATATCGCGCACTGTAATCGTTAACCGTCAGCTCCGTTACAAAAATCAACATCTCATTGCCCTCCGGAAATGACTCTTCCAAAAAAACAAACAATGCATGCAGTCTTTCGCTTACTGCCATAGTCTGCTGCTTCATAACCGCAACCTGCTGTCCATAACGCATTTCCACACCCGCAAATCCGTTTGTTTCGTCATAGCATGCCTTTTTCTCGTTTTCTAAAAATGCAAGCACCCGTTTTTCCCGTTTCCGCTCTGTTTTAGAAAGTGCCCCCGCCTTTTGCAAGGAAGCCATCCGCTTCTCCCGCCGGGTAATTTGCTCTTCCAAAAGCTCTTCCATACTCTGTTCGCCTTTTACAAGCAATGCCTTTACTGCTTTTAGAGAAACGGTCAACTGAGTAAGTACATCTGCTGTTTCGACAACCTCTCTCATTTCACTTTGTATTTTGTCCAAAAGCATACCAATCAGGGACAGCCGTTCATCAAAGGATGCCTGCCCAGCTCTCTGTTTTGCCGTTTCCGGTGCACACCCTTCCAGTATTTTCCCGATTTGATAATCCCTCTTGTATTTATTATACAAATCATAATATGCCGAAAATTCCTTTGCAATTTTCTCATTTCGTATATATTGCCCTATCAGCTCTTCTCCGACTGCCAGACCTTCTTCCTCATATAAAAGCAGCATCTCCGACAAGTCCTCCCAGCCTCTCGCCGTCACATAGGTTTTCCCCCGGATACTTGCCTCTATCCGATAAAAATGTTCCTTTTTTAATTCCAGATAATTCAAAATCGCACTATGAATCCCCTGCTCTGATGCATACTCCTTCCATGTACGGTAATCGGCCTCCACCTCCAGAACCTTCAGTCTGTCAAGTGTAACCACATCAAACTCCCTCACGGATTTGTTATACTCCGGTGGATTTCCGGCAGTTACCACAACCCAGCCCTCCGGTATCCGATGTCGTCCGAATACCTTGTATTGTAAAAATTGCAGCATAGACGGCGCCAGTGTTTCCGATACACAATTGATTTCATCCAAAAAAAGAATCCCTTCCCGAACACCGCTTTCTTCCATTGTTTCATAAACAGAAGCAATGATTTCACTCATCGTATATTCCGAAACATCTACACTCTGTCCGTCATATTCTTTTTGACAAATAAAAGGCAGACCGAGCGCAGACTGTCTTGTATGATGGGTCATGGAATAAGACACAAGTGCCAGTCCCAGTTCCTGAGCTATCTGTTCCATAATTGCTGTTTTTCCAATACCGGGTGCCCCTAACAGGAACACCGGTCGCTGACGAACCACCGGTATCCGATATTCTCCGAATTCATCTCTCTTTAAATAAATTCTTACGCAATCCTTGATATAGTCCTTAGCCTGTTTTATATTCATTCCGCCTCTTCCTCCAACATATCGTCATATAGCGTAACCGTAAGTGCCCACGGCGGTGGCAGCATCCGGTTATCATCCTCGTCCAAAAATGCAAAAATCACGTCATATTCCGGCATCTGCTCCGGATAAATCCCATATCCGTCGGTAAAATAAATCAATCCCTTTAAATTTTCGAACTCCCCTGCCTGTCTCAGCTCCTCCACATAAGCAAACACCGGTCGGAAATCCGTAGCCCCAAAGCCTCTCAGCTTTCCGTTTTCCAAAAAAAGCGTAAAATCATCCTCGCATGTGATTTTGGTATCGCTCTGCACTTCATTATCGCACTGCACAATGTGTACATTAATTTTTTGAAAAAAGTTTTCCGTTCCTTTTAAAATAGAATATGTCTTTCGTAAAAATCCTCTCACTACTGCTCCCCTGCAGGAAGCGGATGTATCAATGGCTATCACAAATTCCTTTACTTTATGCTCTTCTTTATATTCCAACGGCTCTACCAGTGGCATATTGCCGTAATTGGATAAACCATAGGTGTAATAAATGTAATCAAACTCTTCGTCATTGATGCGGATATCCTCACCCATAACCGTAAATTTGCGTAAAAGCTCCCCATAATCATAGCGTTCCCTCGTTGCCTCTGACAGATTTTTTTCCATGCTTTCTGAACGGCTTTTCTCTTTGGAAAAGGTCTTTATATCCGTTTTTACACGTTCACTGATTTTTTTCCATTGTTCAGCCGTTACACTCAGTTCCTCTTCTGCTCTCCAATAAAAATGTGCATCCTTGTAAAACAGCTCCGTCAGTTCTTTTCTTTCAGTTGGTCCTATACCATCACGCTTGAAATGTTGATATATCTTTTCTGCGGTAAGTCCTCCGGCACCCACCCTCATCCAGTGCAGTTTCCGCCTTGCAGCCTCATCCTGCTTTAGCGATATATCAGGAAATTCCAGCTCCAATATTACATTTTCCACTGCCATGTCTGCCGCAATATCCCAGTAGTCCTCTTCTACCTTGTCATATCGAAAGCTGTGAAAGAAAATACAATGCAACAGAATGTGCAGATACATCCGTGCAATGCTTCCCGGCTCCTCCTGATATTTCCGTAACACAAAAACCGGGTCATAATAAATGGTACTTCCATCGCACGCCATACATCCCTGCACCTTTCCCTGTTTAACGGAAAGCTGCGCTACCGCCGTATCCAAAAACCGCAGATGCATGATAATGCTGTCACGGGCAAGCTGTAATACCTGAGATGCCAGCCTCTCCAGTTTTTTACTCTTTTCCTTTTGTTCCAAATTTACAGTTCCTTTCCGAATGGTTCAAAAAACTTTCCTATTAGAGTTTGCCCATGCCGGGTAAACAAAAAATCCGCTTGCGGATTATCTTCGCGCAAGCGGACGTTTTCATTATGAAAAGCTTACATTTCTGCCTTTCTGTGCAACCGCAATGTAGGTCTTTCCTTCATTCAGTTGAATTTCATTTCCGTTATCATCAAAATATACGGTCGGTGTGTAATCAGATGTCTTAGCCCATCTTACATGAATCGCCTTACCCTTTGTGAAATAATAACCATCCTCTGTATTGTCC
>JAZNIP010000034.1:0-12727 GCA_045577575.1 Lachnospiraceae bacterium
GGACCAAAAGGTCGGGAGTTCGAATCTTCTAGCGCACGCGATGAAAACCCCGTAAATCTAAGGATTTACGGGGTTTTTGGTTTTCGGAAAAGGAGAGGTCGTGTTATTTCTTTTATCATAAAAAGGATTCAATGGAAGGAATCATGGAAAGCTCCATATTTAAAATGGAAAGCAACTCTGTTACTAGGGGTTGCTTTTTGTTGTTTCCGCGAAGATAATAAATGATTCTGTCAGGAGGACCACTTTCTAAATGGTAGGTACGAATATAAGTAAACTGCGACAGTCTATAAGCAACAGAGGCCGGTACAATTGCCCAGGTATCCTTCCATAACAAACAAAATTCCAGTAATGACATCTGATCCAGAAACATTTTGTAATGGTTAAGCGGTTTGAACCAGTAATTATGCCACATATCGAATTCGGGGTTCCACGGCAATCGGATTTCAAATTCAGGATTTAGCATAGTCGGATGAACAATGTCGGGATAGTGTCTGCTTTGGTTGGCGATTAACACCATCGGCTCGCGAAACGCCGGAATGGTTTCGACCGATTTGTGATACATATCATCTGATATGAATGCAATATCAACGGTACTATTGTTTACATATTGATATGCCTCATAGGAATGATAATTGTGGAAACAGATTCGTATGTCTGAATGGTTGGTTGCAAATTCATGAAAAACTGTGGGTAATAAATAAGTGCTTACACTGCCTACCGAAGAGATATTCAAAATCTGAGTTTTGTCTAAGTGGCTAAGCTCCCTTGCATCCTGCCAGATGCTCATCCAGTTTTTGGCGATTTGTATAAAGGCATTTCCTTTATCGGTCAATTCGATTGTACGTTGGCCTTTTTTTCGTTGAATTAATGTATAACCAAGTTCCTCTTCTAAGGCTGCAATTCTTCGGCTTAATGCGGGCTGTGAAACGAATAAGGATTCCGCGGCAGCCGAAATGGAGCCTGATTTTATTACTTCTAAAAAAGCCTCTATTTCTAAGTAAGTCATTTTTATGCACCCCTTAATATAAAGTATACTTTATATATTATGTCAAAAATAAACATTTTACAACTATTATTCTGTCAGATAGACTGTTAGCAAATAAACATATTAAAAAAATGAAGGAGAAGTAAGCTATGAATTATGCACTGTTTTTCTTATTATGTGTGATAGGAGGTACTACTTATGCGGCTCAGAAAATAGGCTTGGCTGAGGGGCTGCCATTATGGTCTGCGGGAATGCGGTTTCTGATAGCAGGAGGGATTATGTGGATGTTCTCTTTATATAAAAGGCGTTTTGTTTGGAACAAAGAAACCGTTTTTTCGGGTATACAATATGGTATTTTATATTTTGCAATTCCGTTTGGAATCGTATATTGGTTAGGACAATTTTTGACAAGCAGCCTTTTGTCAGTTCTTTCTTCCAGCGTTTCCGTTTTTGCGGTTATTTTTAATGCACTGTTTCGCAATGAGAAAACAACGAGGCGACAGCTATGGGGCATATCACTGTCTATGGCAGGAGTCGGAATTGTATTTTTAGATTCAGTTTTTTCTTATCATGCGGGTATGACAGGTTATCTTTTTATTGGGATAGCGGCATACTGTGGGGCTGCTTATTCAACGGCATTTTTAAAACATAAGATAAATGGTATTGATCAGAATTCCTTTAATCTGGTTGCACTAATGACGGGAGGTGTTGTATTGACCATTACAAGTTTTTTGGTCGAAAAAGGCTCACGCACTTTTTCGGGATATGGTTTATATGCTTTGCTATATCTTTCTTTGATGGGCTCTGTTTTCTCTACAAAAATAACAACATTTTTGATGGGACAATGGAATGTGGCAAAAGTTACGGCCTATCGGTTTATTTCTCCTGTTATTTCTATTGGAGTAGGTTTTTTGCTTTGGCGGGAAAAATTGAGCTGCAACGAAATGATTGGCTGCGTTTTCATTATTGTAGGAGTTTTCGTAATTAATCGAAAAGCAAAACAAATCTTGCAATAACAAAAAGACTAGGGTAAAATTAGTCTATATAACTATGTTTAATTGGAACAGTGGGAGATAGAAGATGCAGGCTATTTGGAAAGATATTCCTGAGCAGAATGAAAGATTAGCAAAACTTGGATTTGAAAGTATTCAGGAGCTGCAGACGCTTCAGGACAAGTTCAGCCGGACGGCAAAGCTGTTTAGCTTTTGTATGAACAGCAAAGGGGAAAAAATCACGGATATTTCCGGTAAGGAATATGGGGCAGAAAAGCTGTACGAGCAGATAGATAAAAGCCGCTTTGACAGTGTATTTCGAGAATTGTCCGGCAGTCTGACGGAGGATCAGATTGTAATGAGTGCCGGGATTCCGGGTGTGAAGATAGCAGCACAGATTGTCCGTGTAGAAGGTAAGCTGGCAGGTGTATGGGTAGTGTATGCCGTTATTGAGGAAGAGGCAGTCAGCATACCGGAAGGGGTATCCTGCGTGGTTACTGAGGACGAGCTTTATACGGCACTTGATTTTTTGAGAACTGTCAGCTATAAATTTGCATATTTGGGATATCGGTATCAATCTGCACAGGCAGAAAAGCTGCGGAATCATTTTTCTGAGCAGGAGGTAGAGGCTTCGTTGCGCAGAACAAAAGCGGTTATGGAGATTGTCCAGATGCTGGAAAGCGATGCTGAGCTGGAAGTGGTTTTGCAGAATATTTTGCAGATTGCAGGCAATTCTATGGACATAGGCAGTGCTCAGGTATTTCAGGTGCATGACGAGACCATGGATATTATGACAGAGTGGTTGTCAGAGCGCATGGTATCTTCTTTTGACCAGACGAGAAATTTAGAGGTGCTTCCGTTCTTAAAGGGCGAGGTTCTTCGTTCTATTTCCATTGATACACAGTTACCGGAAGAGGAACTGGAGGCATTGGATCGGCTGAATATTAAAAGTACCATTATCGTTCCTATTGAAATGGGCGATGAGGCAGAAATATATATTTGCTTTAATGAATGTACAAAGCCCCGTATCTGGGATGTGCAGGATATAAAATTCATCGGAAATGTAACGAAAATCATGCAGAGTATTTTAATTCGAAGAGTGCAAAAAAGCTCTTTGGTTGGCTCGCATGCCGCATTGGAGTCGATTTTAGACCATGCGGGAAGTGCAATTTATGTATGTGATAAAGCAACCGGAGAGAGGTTGTTTGCCAATAGAGTATTAAAAAAGATTTTCAAAACCGAAATGGAAAACGGTCTGTTGGATGAGCTGCTTAGCGCGGCACTGGAAAAGGGCAGACAAGGCAGTGGCAGTTATGAGGTATATCAGGAATCCAAAGGACATTGGTACGATATGCATTCTACCATGATTCGTTGGGTAGACGGTCGGATTGGTGTGCTGTATGCGATGTATGATATCTCCGATAAAAAGGTATATCAGAAGCGAATTGAGCAGCAGGCATATACAGATTTCCTGACAGGCTTATACAATCGTATGCGTTGTGAACGTGACTTGGCATTTCAGATTGATGAAGCGGCAAAAAGCAGACAGAGGGGTGCACTTCTGTATTTGGATTTAGATGATTTCAAGCATATTAATGAAGGGTTGGGACATCAGTATGGCGATGTGCTGTTGAAGGCAATTTCTCACACGCTTCAGAGAATAGAAGGAATCGATAATAATTGTTATCGTGTCGGCGGGGATGAATTTATTATCATTATTCCGTCAGCATATTATGCAAAATTTAACAGTATCATAGAAGAAATTAAGGATATTTTCAGCAAGCCCTGGTTTTTGGGAGACGGAGACTATTATTGTACAATGAGTATGGGCATTGTAACATTTCCGGATTCGGGAAACAGCGTACAGGATTTGATTAAAAAGGCAGATATTGCCATGTACGAAGCCAAAAAGGGCGGCAAGAATCGTGTGGCCTATTATACGGACGGGGTGCAGTCATCCTCTAATAAGCGTCTTGATATGGAAAAGAATATGCGTGATGCAACTGTGGACGGTTATGATGAATTTGAGGTATATTATCAGCCGATTATTGATGTGAATCATGAGCATGGCAGAGACGTATGCTGCGGTGCGGAAGCGTTAATCCGTTGGAACAGTTCAGAGATGGGATTTATTTCACCGGCAGATTTTATTCCGCTTGCAGAATATTTGGGCTTAATCAATCCGATAGGAAATCATGTGTTGCGTGAAGCATGTCGGGAATGTAAAAAATGGAACGATTCCGGTTATCCAAACTATAAGGTGAATGTAAATCTGTCAGTTGTTCAGTTGCTTCAGCCGGATATCGTAGAAAATATTGAAAGAGCGTTGCAGGAAACCGGAATTAATCCGGTAAATCTGACGTTGGAAGTGACGGAGAGTCTTGCAATCAATGATATGGAGCGCATGAAGGAAATTTTGAGAAGAATTCGTGCACTTGGTACAAGAATTGCATTGGATGATTTTGGTACAGGCTATTCTTCCCTGAACCATATCAGAGAGTTGCCGTTTGATGTAATTAAGATTGATCAGAGCTTTGTGAAAGATTTGGATAAGGATGATTATTCACAGGCGTTTGTAAAGATGGTAACAGAGCTTGCTGCCGCCATTGATGTCAATGTATGTGTGGAAGGTATCGAGACAAAGGCACAGTATGAGGTGGTGCGAAAGATGCCGATTTCCATGATACAGGGCTATTATTTCGATAAGCCGATGAATGCGGATTCTTTTGAAGGAAAATATGCGATTCCGCGAAAATAAAATGAAAAACAAGGAGCATAAAAACATGGCAGAAACAGAAAAGCTGGAAACAGAAGCGACAGAGGCAGAAAAAGAAGTCGTTTCGAAGAACTTTATTGAGCAGATTATAGATAAGGACTTGGCAGAGGGTGTTTATGATACTGTAAAGACACGTTTTCCACCGGAGCCAAACGGATATCTGCACATCGGACATGCTAAGAGTATTCTTTTAAATTATGGTCTGGCACAGAAATACAATGGTAAGTTTAATATGCGATTCGATGATACAAATCCGACAAAGGAGAAAACGGAGTTTGTAGAGTCCATAAAAAAAGATATTGAGTGGTTGGGAGCTGATTGGGAGGACCGTCTGTTTTTTGCTTCCAATTATTTTGAAGAGATGTATCAGGGTGCGATAAAGCTGATTCAGAAGGGAAAAGCCTATGTATCGGACTTGTCCGCAGAGCAAATTCGTGAGTATCGCGGGACGCTGACGGAGCCGGGAAAGGAAGACCCGGGCAGCAGTCGCAGCATTGAAGAAAATCTGAAGCTGTTTGAAGATATGAAAAACGGTGTTTACGAAGATGGTTCCAAAGTACTTCGTGCCAGAATCGATATGGCATCTCCAAATATGAATATGCGTGACCCGGTTATTTATCGTGTAGCTCATATGACACATCACAATACAGGAGATACATGGTGTATTTATCCGATGTACGATTTCGCACATCCGATAGAGGATGCCATTGAGGGAATTACACATTCTATCTGTACACTGGAATTTGAGGATCACAGACCTCTGTATGATTGGGTAGTAAGAGAGCTGGAATACGAAAAACCGCCTAAGCAGATTGAGTTTGCCAAAATGTATCTGACGAATGTAGTGACAGGAAAGCGCTATATTAAAAAATTAGTGGAAGACGGCATTGTGGATGGTTGGGATGACCCAAGACTGGTGTCCATTGCAGCGCTTCGCAGAAGAGGCTTTACACCGGAGTCCATTCAGAAGTTTGTGGAGTTGTGTGGTGTATCCAAAAGCAATTCTTCGGTTGATTATGCGATGCTGGAATATTGTATTCGTGAGGACTTAAAAATGAAACGTCCTCGTATGATGGCAGTTCTTGATCCGGTGAAGCTGGTTATTGACAACTATCCGGAAGATAAGACAGAATTGTTGGAGGTTGCAAACAATCTGGAAAATGAGGCACTTGGCACTCGTCAGGTACCATTTGGAAGGGAACTCTATATTGAACGGGATGACTTTATGGAGGAACCTCCGAAAAAGTATTTCCGTTTGTTCCCGGGCAATGAGGTTCGCCTGATGAATGCGTATTTTGTAACCTGCACCGGTTGTGTAAAGGATGAGAACGGAAATATAACAGAAGTACATTGCACTTATGATCCGGAAACAAAATGCGGTACGGGCTTTACCGGAAGAAAAGTAAAGGGTACGATACATTGGGTACCTGCTAAGGAAGCGGTAAAAGCAGTAGTCAGATTATATGAAAATATTATTGACGAAGAAAAAGGTGTTTACAATGAGGATGGCAGTCTGAATCTGAATCCGAATTCTTTGACGGTATTAAAGGAATGCTGTCTGGAACCGGCACTTTTAGAGGCAAAACCGGAAGAAAGCTTCCAGTTTGTACGTCAGGGATTTTTCTGTGTTGATTATAAGGATTCAAAAGAGGGAGCACCGGTCTTTAACAGAATCGTATCCTTAAAGAGCTCTTATGTGCTGCCAAAATAGGAGGTAAGGCAATGTCAGATGTATGGGAAGGGGCAAGCGGATGTCCGACGGACGAACCGTTTGTATTTGGAAAGAAATTTGAGTGTCCGATATGCAATAAGGAGTTTAAAAATCCGACCGTAAAATCATCAAAAGCAAGAATGATAGGTTCCGATCCGGATTTACGTCCGAAATATGAAGGAATTAATCCGCTAAAATACGATGTGATTATGTGCCCGCATTGTGGATATGCAGGGCTTGAACGTTATTTTAAGACGGTGACACAGGTGCAGAAGAGTTGGATTAAGGAAAAAATCTGCGCTGCATATAATCGCAGAGAAGAAAAGGAAACCTATGCTTATGAGGATGCGTTTTTGCGCTATAAGATGGCTTTGCTCAGCAGCATGGTAAAGCAGGCGTGTGATAGTGAGAAAGCATATATTTGTTTAAAGACGGGATGGCTGCTCCGCGGATGGCGGGAAAGCCTGTCAGAGGGACAGGCAGCGGCATGCGCAAAGCTTGAGGCTCAGGAAAATGAATTTCTGAAAAATGCGAAGGCAGGATTGGAGCAGGCAAATCTCAAGGAGGACTATCCGATTTGCGGTATGGATGAAAGTACGGTAGACTATCTGATTGCAGCATTGTCGGTGCGGTTTGAAGAATACGAAGCAGCGTTAAAGCTGTTGTCAGGCATCATTGCATCACGTTCTGCAGGTGTGCGGGTTAAGGATCGTGCTCGTGATTTAAAGGATGAAATTATACAGAGACAAAATGGGTAAACAGTATGAACGAATTGGTTATGGAGATTGACAGCCATAGCAACAGGCATTTATACGAACAGATTTATGATTACATAAAAAAGGAAATCAGAGAAGGGAAGCTTTTACAGGGTGAAAGACTCCCTTCTACCCGTTTTCTGGCAGAATATTTACAGGTTTCCAGAAGTACGGTGGATTTGGCATATGAACAGCTTTTATCGGAGGGATACATTGAATCACAGCCGTATAAGGGCTTTTTTGTTTGCAAAATGGAAGAGCTGTTCCGCCTGGAGCAGACGGATGAGCAGGAAGAGGAAATACCTAAGGAGCAGCCGGTGAAGTTTGCATATGATTTTTCGCCAAACAGTGTGGAACTGAACAGCTTTCCTTTCGGTACATGGAAAAAAATCAACAAGGAAACATTGATTGATGATAAAAAAGAAATGTTTGCTTTGGGACATCCACAGGGAGATTTTGAACTGCGAAAAACAATTTGTCATTATCTTCACACTTCGCGCGGAGTTAATTGTAAGCCGGAGCAGATGATTATTGGGGCAGGAAATGACTATTTGCTGTTGCTTTTGGAAAAAATACTCGGAAGACACAGAAAAGTGGCATTGGAAAATCCAACCTATAAGCGTGCATATCGTATTTTTCAGTCCTTTGCCTACGATGTCAAAACAGTTTCTATGGATGAAAGCGGGATGTGTGTGGAAGCACTGAGAGAGTGTGGTGCGGAGCTGGCGTACGTTATGCCGGCACATCAGTTTCCGACAGGTATTGTTATGCCCATCGGCAGACGGATGGAGCTGCTCAAGTGGGCTGCAGAGGCAGAGGAAAGATATCTGATAGAGGATGATTATGACAGTGAGTTTCGGTATCGGGGAAAGCCGATTCCGTCCTTGCAGGCATCGGATAAAAATGGGAAGGTTATATATATCGGGACATTTTCCAAAGCGATTGCGCCTGCAATCCGTGTCAGCTACATGGTTCTGCCGGAAAATCTGTTGGCGCGTTATCGGGAACAATGTATGTTTTTTTCTTCTACCGTTTCGCGTATTGACCAGTCAATTTTAAATGTTTTTATTCGGGATGGAGCATTTGAGCGTCACTTAAATAAAATGAGGAAAATCTATAAAAGCCGTCATGATGTAATGCTTTCCTGCTGTAAAAAGTATTTACATGAGATTGAGATTGCCGGGGAGAATGCGGGACTTCATTTGATTTTGCATTATCAGGGAAAAAAGACAGAAAAAGAACTGCTGCAATTAGCAGCAGAAAAAGGAATCCGTATATACGGAATGTCAGAAACCTATATCGGAAGACTGCCAGAGAACTGGCAGCCTACATTGATATTAGGATATGCCGGTCTTTCCGAAAGAGAAATTGAAGACGGAATCCGGCTTTTATCAGAGTGCATTTGATAGAATGTACCTGATGGATTACATGGCATCCAAAGAGCCGTCATCGTCGTCGTCATCAAAGAATTCTTCTACGGTAGTACCGGATTTTTCGTCTGCGGATTCTTCGGATGCGGCATCAGGATTTAATGATACATAGGAGCGTTCAGAAGAATCATCATCCGTTACCTCGTAGGAATCATCATCCAAATCTTCGTAATCGTCTTCCTCTACGGGAGTAGCAGCCTTGCTCTTCATATAATAATATGCACCTGCGAAAGCAGCACCGACTGTTGTAATGAAAAGAAGAAATTTTGCGATTTTTTTGCCCATGGTTTTACTCCTTTCACTTTTGTATAATCCTGTGGGACATAGGTCTGTAACCATGCCTTCACCTGATTCTATTATAATATTATTTTGCGAAAATGAAAAGAGATTATACAGGGAAACCTTAACAAATCACTTGAAAGGATTTGGCAGCTATGATAAGATAGAATTCGACCCGTATAGTCAATTACAAAAGAGGAGCACGGATGATTCGTGAATGAGAAATTTTTTGATTTGAAAAAAGAAAAACAGGACAGGATGATCAATGCTGCACTCAAGGTGTTTGCGGAGAATGGCTTTCGCAGAGCCAGTACCGATGAGATGGTAAAGGAAGCCGGTATCAGTAAGGGGCTTTTGTTCCATTATTTTACAAGCAAGACGGGGCTGTATGAGTTTATATATGATTACAGTGTCAAATATCTGATTATGGAGATGACTTCAACGGTCAACCGCTTGGAGAGCGATTATTTTAAAATACGGCAGCAGATAGAGAAGGCAAAATCCGAGGCAATGAAACACTTTCCGTATATGCAGATGTTTTTAATGCAGGCAGAGAGAGAGGATGCACCGGAGGCACTGTTGGTAATGCGCGATGCGGCAGAGACGCTTCTGGATACTTATGATACTATTTATGCAAGAGTGGATTTTAAGGACTTACATGCAATTTCTTCCGAGCGACTTGTTAAAATTGTAGAATATACATTAAACGGTCTTTTGTCAGAAATGGTAGGCAGCAGTGGCTTTAAGGCAGATATCTATTACAAAGAGGCATGCAGATATTTAGAGGAATTGGAAAATATGTGCATGTAATATAGTTGATGTTAAGAAGATAAGCTCATAGAATGGCAAGGATACTTTGCCTGAATATGGGCTTTTTCTAAGAAGCAATTTAAAAAATTACGGAGGCAAAAGGAAATGAACTACGAAAACACATGGAAAAGGAAACTGATTTTGGGTATCCAGCATACGCTGGCGATGTTTGGAGCAACGGTACTGGTACCGGCACTGACAGGCTTAAATACATCGATTACACTGTTTTGTGCGGGACTGGGAACCTTGCTGTTTCATCTGATTACCAAGAAAAAGGTGCCGGTATTTTTAGGCTCCAGCTTTGCATTTATGGCTGGTATCATGGCAATTATCGGCGAATCCAGAATGGGTGATGCAGATTATCTGGACAAGCTGGCAGCAGTAAAAGGTGCACTCATTATTGCCGGGCTTGTATATATCGTATTTGCGGGATTAATTAAAATATTCGGTTATGAAAAAGTAAACAAGCTTCTTCCGCCGATTGTAACAGGACCGATTATTATTGTTATCGGCTTGAGGCTGAGTGGCTCTGCCATCAGCAGTGCATTTTATTATAATGGAGAATTCAGCTTGAAAGCAGTGCTTGTTACCTGTGTTGTTCTGGCAACAATTATCGGAATTTCTGTTTTTGCAAAAGGTATTTTTAATCTGATGCCGATTTTGTTTGCCATCATTGCAGGTTATCTTGTATGTTTACCACTTGGTTTTTGCGACTTTACGGCAGTTAAGGAGGCATGCTTTTTCTCCTTTATGGATCAGGATATTATGGCACAGGTGCTTTGTGTGCCGGTATTTCGTGCAGATGCAATTATGGCTATTGCACCAATTGCGTTGGTTACTATGATAGAACATGTAGGTGATATTACAACAAACAGTGCGGTAGTAGGTCAGAATTTCATGGTAGATCCGGGAGTACACAGAACAATGCTTGGAGACGGTCTGGCAACGGCACTTGCAGGTCTGCTTGGAGGTCCGGCAAATACGACTTACGGAGAAAATACGGGTGTACTTGCAGTAACTAAGGTATATGACCCGTCAGTTATCCGTATTGCAGCATGCTTTGCTCTCGTGCTCGGTATCTTTGGAAAATTTGGTGGATTTATTTCCAGTATTCCCGGACCGGTTACCGGAGGTATCAGTATTGTATTATATGGTATGATTTCAGCGGTTGGTGTTCGTATCCTTATCAACTCCAGATTGAATTTCGGAAACAGCAGGAATTTGCTTGTAGCAGCGATTATTTTAGTACTTGGTATCGGTTGTGACAGTATTCCGGTATACGGTACGGTTACGATTTCAGGTCTGGCATTGGCAGCAGTGGTAGGTATTGTTTTGGCATTTGTTCTTCCGGAAGGCGAGGACAGTGTATTAAAGGATTAGGCGTATGGCATTACAGTTTTGTATTGGGGCATCGGGAGTCGGAAAAAGTGAACGATTGTATGCAGAGGTGATTCGTCAGTCAATGGAGGAGCCGGAGAAAAGGTTTTTCATTATTGTGCCGGATCAGTTTACGATGCAGACACAGAAGGAGTTGGTATTGCGACATCCTCGGGGCGGTATCATGAATATTGATGTACTCAGCTTTGGCAGACTGACACATCGGATTTTTGAGGAAACCGGTGGAGGCAGGAGACCGGTACTGGATGATACGGGCAAGAGCCTGATACTGCGCAAAATTGCAGCAGACCATGCCGAAGAATTGACGGTAATTGGCTCCAATATGAAACGTATCGGCTATATTCATGAGGTAAAGTCAGCTATTTCGGAATTTATGCAGTATGAAATCGGACAGCGGGAGCTGGAGGAACTGGTGGAATATTCCCGCTCCCGCGGCAGTCTGCATTATAAGCTGCAGGATTTACAGATTTTATATAAGGCCTTTAACGATGCGGTTGCGGATCGATTTGTGACAACCGAGGGGCAGTTGGGACTTTTGGCAGAGGCGCTTGAGCAGTCAGAGATGATACGGGGAAGTATCCTTGTATTTGACGGGTTTACCGGATTTACTCCGGTGCAGAATCAGGTGATTCAAAAGCTGCTGATGCTTGCCGAAGAGGTAAAGGTAGCAGTTATCATGGATGGTGATGAGGACGCAGAGAAAGAAGACGGAGAACAGAAGCTGTTTGCGTTCAGTAAAAAAATGATACGTTCTTTGCGCCGCCTGGCAGAAGCGGCAGGAGTGCCGATAAGGGAAAGCATCATACTGAATCAGAAGCCCGTACCGAGATTTGCGCATAATCCGAGTATGGCGCATCTGGAGCAGGAATTGTTTCGTTACCGCAATCACCCGTATGAAAAGGAGCAGGATGCCATTCATTTGTTTGAGGCTTCTACTCCCTCTGAGGAGGTGCGGCAGACCTGTCTGGAAATCCGCAGGCTTATTCGGGAAAACGGATATCAATATCGTGATATTGCGGTTGTTACCGGCGATTTGTCCGTATATGCCGATTATGTGGAAGAGGAATTTGAACGGTTCGGGATTCCGTGCTATGTGGATGCCACAAAGGGAATTGCGCTGAATCCTTTTATTGAATATATTCGCAGTGCATGGAAGGTGCTGTTAAAAAATTTTACCTATGATACGGTCTTTCGATTTTTACGCAGTGGGCTTGCCGATATTACTCCTGATGAGGTGGATAGGCTGGAGAATTATGTGCTGCGGCAGGGAGTTAGAGGAAAAAAGCAATGGGGTGAGCTGTTTGTCAGAAGAAATTTGGGCGAAAAGGAAGCAGAGGAGCTGGCGGCAGTCAATGCGGTAAGGGAAAAAGTTATGCAGATTTTGCAGCCGCTGTTTCAGGTAGATCGTGATAGCAGCGGAGGGCAGAATGAAAAAAAAGCAAAAGATTATGTAAACTCATTGTATTGTTTTTTATTGGGGAGCCATGCCCATGAGAAGCTTTTGGAGTTGGAAGCGATGTTTGAAGAGACGGGCGATTTGGTCAAGGCAAAGGAGTACGGACAGATTTATCGTCTGGTCATGGAGCTGCTG
>JAZNIP010000035.1:0-8957 GCA_045577575.1 Lachnospiraceae bacterium
GAATAAAAGATAACCTTGCAGCCAAAAGCCTGTGCAATTCCTGCCACCATTCTGCCGATATGCCCCATACCGACGATTCCCCATGTTTTACCGGCAAGCTCAGTAAACGGCAAATCAAAATTGGAAAATCGCTCCTGCGCACCGTATTCTCCGCTTTTTACATAATTATCATAATGCTTTAGATGCTCTAACAAATAGAATGCCATTGCAAAGGTATGCTGACTTACTGCCTCTGTACAATAATCCACCACATTAGAAACCTTAATGCCACGACTCTTACAATATTCCAAATCCACACAATCGTAGCCTGTGGAAAACAGACATATCTGCTTTACATTTTGAGCATCCTTCAACGTTTCTTCGTTCATCGGTGCTTTGTTGCTGATGATAATCTCAGCATCGCCCACGCGCTCTGCCACCTGATTTTCTACCGTATTGGCATAAACCGTCACATCACCCAGCTTTTCATAGCAGCTCACATCGATATCGGTACCTACGCTGTTTCTTTCCAGTATTACAATCTTCATAAAACTCCTTTTACAGACGCTTTAACAGCTCTTCTCTCTGTGCTTCATAGCCCGGCTTGCCCAGAAGTGCAAACATATTTTTCTTGTAGCTTTCTACACCCGGCTGGTTAAACGGATTTACACCAAGCAGATATCCGCTGACACCGCATGCAAACTCAAAGAAATAGAACAACTGTCCGAGATAATATTCATTTACTTCCGGAATGTGGATCATCAGATTCGGTACCTGTCCGTCTGTATGCGCCAGAATGGTTCCGTTCATGGCACTCTTGTTTACGAAATCAACACTCTGTCCTGCCAGATAGTTCAGTCCGTCTAAGTCAACCGGTTCTTCGCCAATCAGAATTTCCTCACGGGAGGTCTCAATATCGATAACGGTTTCAAACAGTGTGCGCGCACCATCCTGAATAAACTGACCCATGGAGTGAAGGTCTGTTGTCAAATCTACACTTGCCGGGAAAATACCCTTCTGGTCTTTTCCTTCGCTTTCGCCGTAAAGCTGTTTCCACCACTCGGATACGAAATGTACACTCGGCTCATAGTTTGCAAGGATTTCAATTGTTTTGCCTTTTCTTAATAAAATGTTTCTCAAAGCTGCATATTTCAGTGCATCATTGTCCTCGAAAGCAGCCTCAATCGCCTGTTTTCTTCCTGCCTGAGCACCCTCCATCAGCTTGTCAATGTCTGCACCGCTGACTGCGATTGGCAAAAGACCTACTGCTGTCAGTACAGAGAAACGTCCTCCTACATCATCCGGCACTACAAATGTCTCATAGCCTTCTTCGGTTGCCAGACCCTTTAAGGAGCCTCTTGCTTTATCGGTTGTAGCATAAATACGCTTTGCAGCCTCTGCTTTACCGTATTTCTTTTCCATCATTTCTTTAAACACACGGAATGCGATAGCCGGCTCCGTTGTGGTGCCGGATTTGGAAATCATGTTGATGGAGAAGTCTCTGTCCCCGATAACATCCATCAAATGCTTGATATACGTAGAGCTGATGGAATTACCGACAAAATAAATTTCCGGTGTCTTGCGGATGCTCTTATCCACTACATTGTAGAAGCTGTGTCTTAAAAATTCGATAGCAGCTCTTGCTCCCAGATAGGAACCGCCGATACCAATAACCAGCAGTACTTCAGAATCATTCTGAATTTTCTCTGCTGCTTTTTTGATTCTGTCAAACTCTTCCTTGTCATAATTTTCCGGAAGGTCAATCCATCCTAAAAAGTCATTTCCTGCGCCTTCTCTGGAAAGCAGTACATCCTTTGCATCCAGTGTCAGCTTTTTCATTAATTCTACTTCGTTGTCACTTACGAAAGGTGCTGCCTTTGCATAATCAAAAGTTACCTTATTGCTCATTTCCCTTTCTCCTTTTTATCCCTTTTTTGAATTGTTTTTGAAACCCATAAATACGGTTACCAGTATACCAAAAAAATCGCGTCTTTTCAAGGTTTCCCGCACTTTACGCAAGAAATTCCCGCAGCAATTGTTCCAACTCCTCCCGCTCTTCGTTTTCGGAAAAAGCCTGTCCGCTTTGCTGGTCATTTTTTACGATAATAAACTGCTGCATTTCCTTCTCTTTTACAAGCCAAAGATGCTTTGCCAAATGATTTTCCAGATAATCAATCAAATTAATCCGCAACATTTGCGCTCTCCCCTTTGCATCCACAAGAGAGGATATCGAAAAATATACATATAAGCCAAACATACTGCTGATATAGTAAGGCAACAGCTCTCCTAATGTCTTTCCGTCTATGATACCGACACAGGCTCCCGTTCCCGCCGCAAACATGGAAAGCAGCAAAAGCTGACCTGACAAGTGTGACATATTTGCAAGCGAAATACCCGCAAACCGGAACTGCGGCATAAATTTATCCACAAAGACCGGTATATTAATATTTCCTTCGTTTAATTCAAAACAATTTGAAAATTTTAATTTGCACTGTTTCAATAGCTTATTGTCTGTCACCGCCATATTTTCCGTTTCCTTAAGCAACCTTTGGTATAACACACCAATTATAATCTGGCACAGAATGCTCAATACTATCAATGTAAAAACAATTCCTATGAAATGTGCATGCTGTAAAAATCCCGAAATCATTTTTTCCTCCTTTTTAAGAGCAATGTCTGTTATTTTGCATACATTATAGCATCATCAGAAATCCTGCGGGACATAAATCGGTTTACATATTTCGTCAAAATTCTCGGAACTACTGGAAACTCCACATGGTTTTTGTTATAATATCTGATAATTTACAGAAAAAAGTATCAGGAGGAATGATTATGAGATATCAGCCAAAAGGCGTTTGCTCCAGCGCGATAGACATTGATGTACAAAACGACGTCATTCAGTCGGTTTCCTTTACCGGCGGATGCAACGGTAATCTTCAGGGTATTTCCAGTCTGGTAAAAGGCATGAATATTGAAGATGCCATTTCCCGCTTAAAAGGAATCCGCTGCGGTTTCAAATCCACATCCTGCCCGGATCAGTTGGCGCAGGCATTGGAATCTATTAAACAGAATTCTTAGGAGGCCTGACCATATGAAAAAAATCGTCTTAACAGGCGGTGGAACCGCAGGGCATGTAACCCCGAATATTGCTCTTCTTCCTGCTCTTCGGGAAGCAGATTTCGATATTCATTATATTGGTTCCTATGATGGTATCGAAAAAAGATTAATCGAAGATTTTGAGATTCCTTATTACGGAATTTCTACCGGCAAATTTCGTCGGTATTTTGATGTAAAAAACTTTACCGATCCGGTTCGTGTATTAAAAGGATATGCAGAGGCACGAAAAATATTAAAACAGATTGCCCCGGATGTGGTTTTTTCTAAGGGTGGATTTGTTTCTGTTCCTGTGGTTCGGGCAGCACACTCTCTTAATATTCCGTGCATTATTCATGAGTCCGATATGACTCCCGGATTAGCCAATAAGCTTTGCATTCCGGTTGCTCAAAAGGTATGCTGCAATTTCCCCGAAACACTTCAAATGATTCCGGAAGAAAAAGCTGTCCTTACCGGCTCTCCGATTCGCGCAGAGCTAAGCAGAGGCAATCGCATTGCGGCACTGGACATGTGCGGCTTTACTGCAAATAAGCCGGTCATCATGGTTATCGGCGGCAGCCTCGGTGCAGCCTCCGTCAACAAAGCTATCCGTTCCGCCCTTCCAAAGCTACTGGAGGATTTTCAGATTATTCATTTATGCGGAAAAGAAAAAGTAGATAATCTGCTTCTGAATGTACCGGGCTACAAACAGTTTGAATATGTAAAAGCAGAGCTGAAGGATTTGTTTTCACTGGCTGACGTGGTCGTTTCCCGTGCCGGTGCCAATGCCATCTGTGAGCTGCTGGCTCTGAAAAAGCCCAATATTCTCATCCCCCTCTCAGCCAAAAGCAGTCGGGGAGACCAGATACTCAATGCCCGCTCCTTTGAGTCTCAGGGCTTCAGCCTTGTGATTGACGACGATGACCTGGCAGATTCCATTCTCGTTGAGAAAATACACGAGGTCTACTTCTCAAGACAGATTTACATTGACGCAATGGAAAAAAGCGGTCAGTCTGATTCCATTCAGACGATTATGGATTTGATTTTGGAAGCAGGAAAATAACAGATTTTACAGCATAAAAAAGAGTCCGCTTGCGGACTCTCGCGCCGAGCGCGGTCGCGACAGCGACATCTTCCTTATACGCGCGAGTGCGCATCCTTGCGGAGCATTTTTACTTTATAGGAATGGCTTTCACACGTTAGTGTGACAAGGTCTTTCCTATAAAGCAAAAAAGCCCGGGAGAAGCAGCTCCCGGGTACTTTTTTTGTTCACATGAACGATTTAATCTCTTACTCCACAATAAGCTTTTTAACTGCTTCCAGCTCCTCCGATGTGGACTCACCGGCTGCCCAGCCAATCTGCTGTCCATCGTTTTCATAACGGGGAATCAGATGCATATGGAAATGAAATACGGTCTGACCTGCCGCCTCGCCGTTATTCTGTACAAGGTTAAAGCCGTCACAGGAAAGCTTTTCGGTCATGGTCACAGCCATTTTCTTTGCCAGCTTCATTACGCTTGCTGCCGCATCATCCGGCAACTCATATACATTTTTGTAATGATTTTTCGGCAAAATAAGCGCGTGTCCCTTTGTCGCCGGTCCGAGGTCTAAAATTACACGAAACTCCTCATCCTCATGTAAGGTTTTTGACGGAATCTCTCCGTTTGCTATTTTGCAAAAAATACAATTATCGTCTCTCATTTTCTCAATCCTCCTAATTTATTCCTGAAACAGAAAAATCTGATCCAATACACGAAGCAGGCGGAAATCACCCTTAGTAGTCATATTGCCACTCATAAACGCTCTCTGGAAGCTCATTCTCGCATAAACAATATCATTCAAGGTAGCCGCGCTGATTCGAATATCCACATCCACATTGGCAGAATCACCATAATAACAATTTAGCTGCGCACCATCAACTTCTATGATAAAAGTCTTCCCTTTTTCTTCTATCCGAAAACGATATACCGCCCGAATTCCCGGTGCGGGCTTAAAATGCTTTTTAAAGTCACCGATATAGGCTGCATCCGCTTCCTGACTTCCGAGCATCCCTTTAAACAAATCTGTCAGCTCCTGTATATCCTCTTTCTGTCTCTGTACATAGCTTTCATCTGCCGCATACTGAGACAACTGCTCGGATTCCTGCGGAGTCAAATCAATATTTTTCGTTACGGATACCATCTGCTTAATCGCCTGATTACTTGCAGGCAGGCTCGGCATTTTCTGATTCACCGCACGATACATATTTTCTGCCTTTTTCTCAATCATATTCGTATATTCTTTGTTCATTTCCAGACTGACCGTATCTGCAATATACCCACAAATACCACTGCACGGAAGTCCTCCCAGAATTTCCCATGCCACGGACAAATCCAGCTTACCTTCGCGCTCACCATATGTAGTAGACATTACAACCGGACACATATATATTTTACTGATTTTTTCTTTATCACCGTATAGCCAGCATGCATCCAGAAACTGATGCATATAGCCTCCGATACCATGCCACTCTACCGTAGTTGCCAGAATGATTCCGTCCACATCCTTTAAGGTCTGCGGTAATGTCGTAATGCTGTTTTTTAATTCATACAAATTATAACGTTCTACCGTTACACGAAGCTCTTCCAAAACCTCCTGCATTTTATTAATGACATAAAGTGTCGGGTCATCCAAAAGTCCGCGGCCGCCGTAATAAATGTTTATCTTCATCGTACTTCTCCCATAAAAAATAATACTCAGTCCATAATTGCCTGATATTTCGCACTTATGAACTGAGTATATCATATTTTTTTAAGTGAATCACTCTATTTTATTGTTCTTTATGACATTTTGATACCAATAAGCAGAATCCTTCCAGATACGCTCACCGGTCCGGTAATCGATAAAGATAAGACCGAATCTTGGGTCATATCCCTCGTTCCATTCAAAATTGTCCATAAGTGACCAGTGGAAATAGCCCCGGATGTCACAGCCTTTCTCAATGGCCTTTTGCATTTCCGCCAAATACTGCTTTGTAAAATCAATTCTGTCCGCATCATGTACCTTTCCGTCAGAATAAATTTTATCATTGCATGCTAAACCGTTTTCGGTAATATAAATCGGCAGATTGTATCTTTGATACAAAAACCGCATACCGTAATCCATAACTTTAGGAGTTACCGGCCAGCCTAAAGCAGTTCGGGGAAATCCCTGATACCTCTTTACATAACCGTTCTTATCACACTGCTGTGCATTATAAACGTTGATTCCCACAAAATCCACCGGCTGATTTATGATTTCCATTTCCTTTGCTGTCAGCTCAAACAACGGACATTCATTTTTTCCGAGAATCGCCGGGTCCAAAAACCAGTTATGTGAAAATCCGAGTCCTTCACCTGTATTTGGGAATGACAGACGATATGCCATTTCCTCTGCTTCTTTGGAATCATCCAACGGATAACAGAGTGTTCCGGTTGTCGCCGCTCCGATTTCTATCGGCTGCTTTGCCCTCCAGCGCATTTCCATAACCGCTTTTCCGTGTGATAAAAGCAGATTTTTCATAACAATGCCTGATTTTTCTTCTGACCATTTGTATCCGGGAGCGTGTACCCCGTCTACATAGCCCAGCTTTGCTACACACTGTGGCTCATTTATCGTCACAAATTTTTTGACTCTGTCAGAAAAATGCTCTACTACTTCACCTGCATAATACGCAAATGCATCACTGCTTCCTTTCCACCAGAAACCGCCCTTTTCGAAAAGTGCCTGTGGTAAATCCCAGTGAAAAATCGTTACGATTGGCTCGATTCCGTTTTCAAGCAGACAATTGATTAGTCTGTCGTAAAAAGCAAAGCCCTTTTCATTTTTTCTTTCATCCCCATAGGGAAACAATCTCGTCCATGCAAGAGAAAATCGATATACCTGCAAGCCCATTTCCTTCATGAGCTTTACATCCTCTTCCATACGATGATAGTGGTCGCAAGCAATATCTCCATTTTCCATATTTTTTACATTACCGGGCAAATGGGAAAAAACATCCCAAATCGATACTCCTTTTCCATCCTCTCCGGCTGCACCTTCTATCTGATAGGAAGCTGTTGCAGCTCCCCATAAAAAATCCTTTGGAAATTCCATGATTTTCTCCTAAACATAACTCCGTTATTTCAATTACATTTCTGCAATTACTTCTACTTTTGCAGCATTGCTTACCGGAATTACATTACCTTCTACTTCTTTTCCGTCTACAACCAAACGCTTAATGCCCTTCTGTGCATTGTTCGGATTCTTAATGGTAATGTTGTACTCGGTTCCTCTGAACATACGGGAAACCTTGCACTCCTTTAAGTGCTCCGGCAGACACGGGTCAATCATAAGACCATCCAGACTCGGACGAATACCGAGAATATACTGAGATGCACTTAAGAATGTCCATGCTGCTGTACCGGTCAGCCAGCTGTTTTTTGCTTCACCATGATGTACTGCATCTTTTCCCGCAATCATCTGGGAATATACATATGGCTCTGTTCTGTGAACATCACTGATTTCTTCTATGTAAGCAGGACAAATCTTGCGATATGTCTCAAATGCACGTTCACCGTCTCCTACAACGGTTTCTGCTACCGTTACCCACGGATTGTTGTGGCAGAAAATACCTGCATTTTCTTTGTAACCGCGAGGATAAGATGTTACTTCACCCAATTCTAAGTGATAATCCTTATAAGCCGGCTGCAACAGCACGATACCGTATTTTGTATCCAAAATATTTTTTACGGATTCCAGCGCCTTCTTTGCATGACCTTCCTCTACACCGATACCTGCCAATACGCAGAAGCCCTGCGGCTCAATATAAATCTGTCCGTCTTCGCATTCCTTAGAACCAACCTTATCCCCGTTTGCATCATATGCACGCAGGAACCACTCTCCGTCCCAACCGGATGTGAGTACGGTATCATACATTTTCTTAACTTCAGCATCTGCCTCAGCCGCTTCCTTATCCAGTCCCATATGACGACACAGCTCTGCATACTCTTTTCCGTATTTTACAAACATACCTGCAATAAATACAGATTCTGCAACCGGTCCTTCAGACGGTCCTGTAGTCTGGAAGGATTCACCCGGCTCTTTGGAGAAGCAGTTCAGGTTCAGACAGTCATTCCAGTCTGCACGACCAATCAACGGCAGTCCGTGCGGTCCTAAATGTGTTACGATATATTGGAAGGAACGACGCAGATGCTCCATCAGAGTAGTTGCCTTAGACATATCATTGTCATAAGGAACCGTTTCATCCAGAATACTGAAATCACCGGTTTCTCTGATATAAGCTGCCGTACCTGCAATTAACCATAACGGATCATCATTAAATCCGCTTCCGATATCTGCATTTCCTTTTTTGGTCAATGGCTGATACTGATGATATGCACTTCCGTCTTCAAACTGTGTAGACGCAATATCAATAATACGCTCTCTTGCTCTGTCCGGAATCAGATGTACAAATCCAAGTAAATCCTGACAGGAATCTCTAAAGCCCATACCTCTGCCGATACCGGACTCATAATAAGATGCAGAACGGGACATGTTGAACGTTACCATACACTGATACTGATGCCAGATATTAATCATTCTGTCAAACTTCTCATCGCCCGTTGCTACACTGAACTTGCCGAGCAGTCCGCTCCAGTACGCTTTTAATGTTTCCAGTGCAGCGTCAGCCTTTTCTTTTGTGTTAAATTTTTCCATCATGGCAAGAGCCGGTTTTTTATTAATGATACCCGGAGCTTCCCACTTTTCCTCTTCCGGATTCTCAACAAAGCCAAGTACGAATACGAAGGTTTTTGCTTCACCCGGCTGCAGGCTCACATTTAACTGGTGAGATGCAATCGGTGACCAACCGCTTGCTACGGAATTTT
>JAZNIP010000036.1:0-3589 GCA_045577575.1 Lachnospiraceae bacterium
CCCCCTAGCTTCGCCAAAGGTATGAAAACACTCCGGCGCAGCTAGAGAGCTTTCAAAGGATTTTAGGCAAAAGAAATGTGCTTCTTTTTCCTGACAATACATTGACGGAGGATGCGATGAATTTGTTAAATTCTGTCTGTAACCAGCAATTCCCGGACAAGGATGTCCGGGAAAGCTGCGACTGAGCCCGCATGGCGAATTCGCAGCGGTTGCGTACGGTTTCAGAACATAAATCAGAATTGTTACAAATTCCGCATCTGTAGTCCGTATTGGAAGGAAAACAGAAGCACATTTCTTTTTTATAAAATCTTTTAAATTATTATTTTTAGAACAACCCTTTCCCCAAAAAGAACACTACGGGGACAAGCAGTGCTGGGAGCATGTTCATGGTTTTGAATTTTTTGATATTTAAAATACTGATACCGGATGCGGCGATAAGAAAACCGCCAACAACTGACAACTCTGTCATAAATTCCGGTGAGATAAAGCTTTCCAGAAAACCGGCACAAAGATATATGGCACCTTGCCACAGGAACAGGACGATAGCGGCAAGAGCAATGCCGATTCCGTAGGTTGAGGCAAGTACCATAGAAGTAACAAGGTCAAGAGTCCCATTTGTGAATAAGTAGGTGTTGTCGCTATTTAAGGCACTTTGAATCGGTCCCAGAATCGAAAGAGTGCCGATACAGAACAACAAAATAGCAGTGGATAGTCCTTGTCCCAGTCCGTCATTTCCGGTACGGCTCACGAGCTTTTGAAAACGGGCATCAAAATCAAAATAATTACCGATTAAGGAACCGATTGCGAGACTGACAATAAACAGAACCGGATATTGGCTGTCGGGCATATTGTTAACAATGGAATTGATGCCGATTCCTGCTGCAGCAAGGCCCATGGCATCAAAAAGAACAACCTGTTGTTTCTCGTTGATGCTTTTGCGGAAAAGACTGCCCACAACACTGCCGATGAGTATGGTGGATGTATTAAAAATAGTACCTGTCATAATAATCACTTCCTTATTTTCTGTTATGTAATGTTTACATACCACATTATTATAAAAAATATCAACCGTATTGAAAAGAATTTTTTTGTGAAAGATTTTATCTTTACTTGCTCTTTTGGGGATATTATACTGGAAAGAGAAAGCGGAAAAGCGAAACAAAAAAAGGAAAACAAAAAAATAGGAGGCGAAATAATGGAAACTCAGAGAATTGAAAATATGCGTGGCGGAAACGGACATGTATTGATTACACATATTCTGGATAAACAGCAGTTAAATGATAAATGCAAGATGTATGCTCAAGTGATATTGGAGCCGGGATGTAGCATCGGATATCATGAGCATGCAAAGGAAAGTGAAACCTATTATATTCTTTCGGGAGAAGGCTGCTATGATGACAATGGTGCAAAACGTATGGTAAAGGCAGGAGATGTGACCTATACTCCGGATGGTAGGGGACATGGAATTGCCAACGAAGGAAAGGAAAATCTGGTGTTTATGGCATTGATTTTATTGGATTAATCCATATCAGGGTGAAGCTTGGAGTGTATTTAGGTTATATTTTAGATGAATGACTGAGTGTGGAAGTAATAAAAGAATCTCATGGCGGAGTATGCGAATCAAAAGAACGGCTTCGGTAAGGAGATTCTTTTTTTGAATTATTTTCTTGAAAATGAAAGATAGTGATAGAAAAAAATGACAAGAAACGGTCATAGACAATCAAAATACGTCAATTTCAACAAAATTAAGGAGTGAAGTTTGTGAAGTAATACGATTGATTATGACTGAATATGAGCGTATTATAAAACATGACAGGAGGAACGGAAATGATATACACAGTGACATTCAATCCATCATTAGATTATGTGGTATCTGTAAATGATTTTGAACTTGGTAAAACAAACAGAACTTCAGAGGAAACAATTTTTCCGGGAGGAAAGGGAATTAATGTTTCTATGGTGCTGGGTAATCTGGGAATGGAAAATACGGCACTGGGCTTTTTGGCAGGCTTTGTTGGACGTGAAATTGAAAAAAAGATAAGTGAATGCGGTATTCATGCAGAATTTATCCATTTGTCGGAAGGAAATTCAAGAATTAATGTAAAGTTAAAAAACATTGACGGAACAGAAATCAACGGAATGGGACCGCATATTCCCGAGCATAAGCTGGCAGCACTGCGGGCGAGAATAGAGCGGCTGCAGACAGGAGATGTATTGGTGCTTGCGGGAAGTATTCCAAGCAGTATACCGGATTCCATTTATAGTGAACTTATGGAGCACATTGCGGAAAAAGAAATTTTGTGCATTGTAGACGCGACAAAGGATTTGCTGTTGGAAGCATTGAAATATCATCCGTTTCTGATTAAACCGAATAACCATGAGCTTGGAGAGATTTTTGGAGTAACACTGCGTACGAGAGGCGAGGTGGTGCCTTATGCAAAGAAACTGCAGGAGATGGGAGCAGTAAATGTACTGGTATCCATGTCGGGACAGGGGGCTGTTCTTGTGGATGCAGAGGGGAAGGTACATGAAAGTGCTGCGCCGGAAGGAAAACTTGTCAATGCGGTAGGAGCCGGTGATTCCATGGTGGCCGGATTTCTGGCGGGGTGGCTGGCATCCGGGGATTATCATCATGCTTTCTTGATGGGGCTGTCGGCAGGAAGTGCAAGTGCATTTTCAGATAATCTTGCTACGGGAGAAGAAGTGGAACGGGTATATCGGTCAATATGTTAGGAGGAGAAGGAATGAGAATTACAGACTTATTGGATGAAAAGTGCATTATACTTACATCTGATGCAAAAACAAAGTCTGAGGTGCTGAATCAGGCTGTGGATTTGATGGGGAAAAGCGGGAAAATCCGTGATTTGGAGGCATACAGAAAAGCGGTATATGCGAGAGAGACGGAAGGGACAACCGGAATCGGGGAAGGAATTGCCATACCTCATGGAAAAGGAAATGCTGTAAAAGAACCGGGACTTGCTGCGATGGTATTTCCGGGTGGAGTAGATTATGATTCTGTGGATGGGCAGCCGGTAACGTTATTGTTTTTGATTGCAGCGCCGGATACAGAGGATAATATACATCTGGATGTGCTCAGCAAGCTTTCTGTGTTGTTGATGGATGAAGAGCTTACCAAAAAGCTTCGAGAGGCAAAGAATACGAAGGATTTTTTGAAAATATTGGATAAGGCTGACTGTGAGCAGTTGGGGATTGATGAAAGACTTGAAAAACAGCAAATGACAGATTCGGATCACTTCCGCATTTTGGCAGTAACCTCCTGCCCTACCGGAATTGCACATACCTATATGGCGGCGGAAAGTCTGGAAAAGGCAGCGAGAGCAAGAGACTGCTTTATCAAGGTGGAAACAAGAGGCTCGGGCGGAGCTAAGAATGTTTTGACGGCAGAAGATATTAGAAAAGCAGACTGCATTATTGTTGCGGCAGATGCAAAAGTGCCAATGGAACGATTTGCAGGAAAACCGGTGATTGAATGTCAGGTTTCTGATGGAATCAGTAAAGCAAATGAATTGGTGATGCGAGCATTGTCCGGAAAGGTTCCGGAGGTCGGATCGTAGCCATGTCGTGCTGT
>JAZNIP010000037.1:0-3171 GCA_045577575.1 Lachnospiraceae bacterium
TACATAGTACCAACCTGAGAACGAAGTCCTTTACCAAGGTCTTCCAAACCAGCACCGATTGCAAGTCCGTCTTCAGAGAATGCAGACTGTGTACGTCCATAAACGATCTGAAGGAACAGCTCTCTCATAGCTGTGTTGATAGCATCACAAACAAGGTCTGTATTTAAAGCTTCCAGAATTGTTCTTCCCGGTAAAATTTCGGATGCCATAGCTGCGGAATGAGTCATACCGGAGCAACCGATTGTTTCTACCAAAGCTTCCTGAATAACGCCCTCTTTTACATTAAGAGATAATTTACATGCACCCTGCTGAGGAGCACACCAACCGATACCGTGTGTAAAACCGGAAATATCTTTAACATCTTTTGCTTTTACCCATTTTGCTTCTTCTGGGATAGGAGCACAGCCGTGAGCAACGCCTTGTGCTACTGGACACATTTCTTCAACTTCTTTTGAATAAATCATGTGAAAACTCCTTTCAATATGTAGATTATTATTCCAAACAGTACTCAGTCCGGACACGACCGACGTACTGTCCTAATCGCAACTCTTATTCTCTCATATTTGCGACAAAAAATCCAGTCTTTTTGATAAAATACATCAAATTAAGTCATGACCTTTCCTACTCTAATTCGACACATTAGGAAAGCATCATTCTGTCATTTGCAAATTCACCGCCACTTGCTTCTTCAAATTTCTTAAGCAAATCCGCTACTTTCAGGTTCTTTTTCTCTTCTCCTGCCACATCATAAATGATTCTACCCTCATGCATCATAATCAGGCGATTTCCGAGACGAATGGCATCCTTCATGTTATGTGTCACCATCAAAGCCGTCAGGTTACTGTCATTAATCATTTTTTCTGTCAGCTCCAACACAGTCTTTGCAGTCTTTGGATCCAGTGCTGCCGTATGCTCATCCAAAAGCAACAGCTTTGGCGCAACCAGGGTCGCCATAAGAAGAGTCAATGCCTGTCTCTGTCCCCCGGACAAAAGACCTACTTTTGAACCCATGCGGCTTTCCAAACCAAGATTCAGTATTTGAAGTTTTTCTGCATACATCTCCTTTTCCTGTTTGGAAATGCCCCATTTCAATGTACGCTTCTGCCCTCTTCGATATGCCAATGCCAGATTTTCCTGAATCTCCATACCAGCTGCCGTACCGCGCATCGGATCCTGAAATACCCTGCCGATATATTTCGCTCTTTCATGCTCAGGTTGTCTGGAAATATTGATACCATCAATTTCGATTTTTCCATTATCAATTGGATACACACCTGCAATCATATTGAGAAGAGTAGATTTTCCTGCACCGTTACCACCGATAATGGTCACAAAATCTCCCGGATTCAGGTGTAAATCCAGACCACACAGTGCCTTCTTTTCATTAATCGTTCCTTTGTTAAAGGTTTTGTATACATTACTTACTGTCAGCATGTCGGTCCCTCCTCAGAATATGATTTCCAAAGCTTCCATTTGCCCATACCTACCGGAATACAAAGTGCCAATGCTACAATAATAGCCGAAAGAAGCTTCATATCATTTGCATCCATGCCAAGCTGCAATACGATTGCACGAATCAGGAAATATACAACACATCCGACAACTGCACTCGTCAGCTTACTTGCAAAGGATTTCAGTTTACCCATGAGCACATCACCGATTACGATGGCAGCCAAGCCAATTACGATAGCTCCGGTACCCATACCGATGTCCGCATATTTCTGACTCTGACATACCAGCCCGCCGGAAAGTCCGACCAAGCCGTTACTTACCATCAGTGCCAGCAACTTTGTAACCTTTGTATTAACCCCAAGTGCACGAATCATATCCTCGTTATTACCGGTTGCACGCAGTGCACAGCCGATTTCCGTACCAAACAGCCAATATAAAAACCAGATAATCATAATGGCAATTAAAATGCCGATTACCAAAGATACAGCAGACTGCTTCAGCCCTGTCAGCTCTACAATTTTCGAAAAAATAGTATCTACCTTTAACAGAGGCACATTACTTTTTCCCATGATTCGCAGATTGATGGACCAAAGACCAATCTGTGTTAAAATACCTGCCAAAATCGCAGGAATATCAAATATCGTATGTAATGCTCCTGTCACACCGCCTGCTATCATACCTGCCACAGTTGCAATTATCAAAGCCAATACCGAGTCTACTCCTTTTTCTACTACTAAGATAGCACACACACAGCCACCAAGTGCAAAGCTGCCGTCTACCGTTAAATCTGCAATGTCAAGAATCTTATAGGTGATATACACACCCAGTACCATAATTCCCCATAAAACACCCTGAGAAACGGCACCCTGCATCGCAAGCAAAATTCCGCTTATATTCATTGCTTTGTCCTCCCTTTATTTCATATTACTTTATTCGTACAAAGCCTATTTTACTGTCTTACAGCTGTTTACGCAAGCCTTTTCTGCTTTATAGGAATGGCTTGCATATGTTAGTATGACAAGTGCTTTCCTCTATAACGCAAAAAACAGGCCCTCTGCTGAGAGCCCGTTCCTTTTTGTCCGATTTATGAATCGTTCTGTCTTTTCATGAATTGCTTTTCCAAATTAATCTAATACGGAAAGGTCAATTCCAAGAGCATCTGCTGTTTCCTGATTTGTTGTCAGCTCACATTTATCAGCACTCAAATAACCAATCGGCATCTGAGAAATATCTGCACCGTTTACCAGAATTTCAACTGCCTGCTCACCTGCCATATAACCTAACTGATAGTAGTCAATACCATAGGTTGCAAGTCCGCCTGCTTCTACCATACCTGCTTCACCACAAATAACCGGAAGCCCGTTATCATTTGCAACCATACCTACTGTTGCCATTCCTGCAGCAATTGTGTTGTCTGTAGGAGCATAAATTGCATCCACTTTACCTACCATAGATTCAACAACCTGCTGAATCTCATTAGAGCTTGATACCGTAAATACTTCGGATTCCAGTCCGGCTTCTGCACATGCAGCCTGCGCCATATCTGCCTGGAAAACAGAATTGGATTCTGCGGAACAATAAAGCACACCAACCTTTTTTACATCCGGAATCAACTGTTTTAACAAATCAATCTGCTCTTTTACCGGTGTCAAATCAGAAGTACCGGATACATTTCCGCCCGGAACCTCATTAGACTCAACCAGACCTGCATCTGCCGGG
>JAZNIP010000038.1:0-2648 GCA_045577575.1 Lachnospiraceae bacterium
ACGACATGGCTACGATCCGACTTAGCAGACCGTCTGACTCAGGGATTCTACAGGATATATCTGCAACACAGACAATAAAAACCGGCGCTTCCAACATCCATTTTTGATTGTGGTCTGCCTGAATGATTTTTTCTTTTGTCTCCTGAGAGGTTACCACCACAAAACGCCAGGGCTGAGTATTACTGCCGGAGGGTGCCAATCTGGCTGCTTCCAGCACAGACATCACATCTTCCTCGGAAACCTCTTTGTTCAAATACTTTCTTATACTCCTTCTATCTAAAATTTCTTTCATGATTTTCATAATCACACGCTCCTTTTCCCTTCATAATCACTACTTCTTTTAAAAAATATTGAGGTTGATTATAACACAAAAGGAACCGACTATAAAACCTTTTTCTATAATAAAAATACTATTTCTCCATTTCTCTCATCAGATTCACCATCTCAATAGCTCCAACGGCACAATCATATCCCTTGTTTCCTGCCTTACTGCCGGCACGCTCAATTGCCTGCTCAATATTTTCCGTAGTCAGTACACCAAACATAATCGGGATTCCGCTTTCCATAGAAGCTGACGCAATTCCTTTGGAAGCCTCGTTGCACACATAGTCATAATGGCTTGTGCTTCCGCGAATAACAGAGCCCAGACAAATAACCGCATCATATTTCCCGCTCTTTGCCATTTTGGATGCAATCAGCGGAATCTCAAAAGCTCCCGGCACCCATGCCACATCAATATCCTCTTCTCTCACTTCATGACGAAGCAGTCCGTCCATCGCTCCACCCAACAGCTTCGCGGTAATAAACTCATTAAATCTGGCTGCCACAATTCCGACCTTCATCTCTTTTGCTACTAAATTTCCTTCTAATGTTCTCATGTTAACTACTCCCTTCTTTTTCTATATACAATCTGCTTGTGATAAATCATAGTGAAATATATGTCCCATACGCTGCTGCTTTGTTTTTAAATAAAACAAGTCATAGCGTGTAGCATCCATCTGTATCGGCACACGTTCCTTAATCTCAATACCGAATTCCGAAAGCTGATATACCTTATCCGGATTATTGGTCAGAAGCCTCATACTCTTCACGCCTAAATCACGAAGTATCTGAGCACCAATATAATACTCTCTTTCGTCACCGTTAAACCCAAGTGCCAGATTTGCCTCCAGCGTATCCATGCCCTGCTCCTGCAGTTCATAGGCACGCAATTTATTAATCAAACCGATTCCCCGTCCCTCCTGACGCATATAAAGCAGGATACCTCTGCCTTCCTTTTCAATCTGTGTCATTGCTGTTGCAAGCTGCTCACCACAGTCACAGCGGAGCGAGCCAAAGGTATCACCGGTCAGACACTCGGAATGTACACGACAAAGTACATCTGCTCCGTCACCGATTTCTCCCTTCACCAGTGCCACATGATGTTCACCATTCAATCGATTTACATAACCATATGCTACAAACTCCCCATATTTCGTTGGCATCTTTGTTACGGTCACTCTGTCTACCAGCTTTTCATGACATTTCCGATAATTTTGTAAATCCTGAATGGTAATAAATTTTAATTTCCACTTTTTTGCCAACTCCCACAGCTCCGGTGTGCGCATCATGGTTCCATCCTCACGCATGATTTCACAACAAAGACCACATTCCTTTAAGCCTGCCAGTCTGCATAAATCAACCGTCGCTTCCGTATGACCGTTTCTCTCAAGTACACCATTCTTTTTGGCCAGAAGCGGAAACATATGTCCGGGTCTACGAAAATCCTCCGGTTTTGCCCCCTCTTCTACACATTTCATTGCCGTAACAGAACGCTCTGCTGCGGAAATACCGGTAGTTGTATCCACATGGTCAATGGATATGGTAAATGCCGTTTCATGATTATCGGTGTTTTTCTGCATCATCTGAGGAATCTGCAATTTCTCTACATATTTCTCTGACATGGGCATACAGATTAAGCCTTTTCCGTGTGTTGCCATAAAATTAATATTTTCGGTAGTGGCAAACTGTGCCGCACAGATAAAGTCGCCTTCATTTTCCCTGTTTGCATCATCCGTTACCAAAATAATTTTTCCGTTTCTCAAATCCTCCAGTGCTTCCTCAACAGTATCAAATGTTTCCATTTTTCTTCCTCCTTCTAAAATCCATGCTGCAGCAAAAATTCTTTTGTCACTCTGCTTTCTGTCGGCTGTCCGTATATTTGCGGCAACAGCTTTTCCACATATTTCCCCAATACATCCGTTTCCAGATTGACAATATCTCCTACCTGCCGCTCCTTTAAAATGGTCTGTTCCTTTGTATGCGGAATTACAGATACCAGAAAATTATCCTTTCCCTCCTGTGCTACCGTCAGACTGATTCCGTCTATAGCAATAGAGCCTTTTTCTACAACATAACGAAGCAGCTTTTTTTCTGCCTGTATGGTATACCAGACTGCAATATCATCCTGCTTTATGCCTACTATTTTTCCGATTCCGTCCACATGACCACTGACAATATGTCCCCCAAATCTTCCGTTCATCGGCATTGCCCGCTCCAGATTGACATGCATTCCGCATTTTACCTGCGATAAAGAGGAACGATTCAGCGTTTCGTGCATCACATTTACTACAAAATAATCCACCAAAAGCTCTGTAACCGTCAGACAG
>JAZNIP010000039.1:0-5231 GCA_045577575.1 Lachnospiraceae bacterium
AAACCCACGGTCAGCGAGGAACAGATCATGGGTGTTGAGCCCTATCTGTATGACTTTTCAGAGGAAATTTACGGGAAAGAGATTACGGTAAATCTGCTTGAATTTAAACGACCGGAAATGAAATTTTCGTCTGTTGGGCAGCTAAAGGAGCAGATGCAAAAGGATATTGCAGAGGGAAAAGAGTTTGTATGACAGCAAAATGACTCTTGTAACATTTGTTGTCATCCCTTAAAATAATAATAGTATATTCAAATGAATCGCATGAGAGGGTACAAAAGATGAGTATGTCAGTAATATTGTCCTTAACAGGAGGACTTGGTCTGTTTCTGTACGGTATGAAGCTGATGAGCGACGGTATTGAGAAAGCAGCGGGAGCCAAGCTTCGTGGAATTCTTGAATTTTTTACGACCAATCGTTTTACGGGAATGTTAGTCGGTATTATATTTACGGCGATTGTTCAGTCTTCCAGTGCCTGTACGGTAATGGTGGTAAGCTTTGTAAACTCAGGGCTTATGAATCTGTATCAGGCGGCAGGTGTTATTCTTGGTGCTAATATCGGTACTACCGTAACATCACAGCTGGTTTCTTTTAATTTATCGGAAGCGGCACCGGCATTTTTGTTCGCCGGAGTGGTTGCAGTGATGTTTTTTAAAAATGAAAAAGTGAAGAAAATCGGTGAGATTATACTTGGCTTTGGTATTCTTTTTATGGGCTTGTCAGGTATGTCAGGTGCTATGTCCGGTTTGCGGGAGGACCCGGCGATTGTAGAGCTGTTTGGCTCTATGACAAATCCGTTTGTTGCACTTATGGTGGGCATGGTAGTAACCGCAATTATCCAGAGCTCTTCCGTAACGGTCAGTATCGTTCTCTTGATGGCGAATCAGGGACTTTTGGCATTACCGATTTCCCTGTTTATTATTCTTGGTTGTAATATCGGCTCCTGCGGATCGGCAATGATTGCTTCTCTTGCAGGAAAAAAGGATGCAAAGCGTTCTGCAATGATTCATCTTCTGTTTAATATTTTTGGCTCGATTATTTTCTATTTTATTTTTATGGTAGGAGTAGAGCCGGTTGTGAAGCTGTTGGAAAATATCTCCGGAGGCAATCCGGGAAGATGCATTGCAAATGCGCATACGATGATAAAGATGTGTCAGGTAGTTATGCTGTTTCCATTCTCAAACCTGCTTGTAAAGATGACGTATTTCTTTATTCCGGGTGAGGATAAAAAGATTGGCTATCGTGATAACTTCCAGTTGAAATATATTGGAGATAAGGTGGTGTTCAATCCGGCTACCGCAGTAGTGGAGGTTATTAATGAGATGGAACGTATGGCATCTCTTGCCAGCGAAAATCTGAATCGTGCCATGAATGCGTTGATTACACTGGATGAAGAGGATATCGAGGAAGTATATGCGGTTGAGAAGAATATTAATTTCTTAAGCCATGAAATTACAAATTATCTGGTAAAGATTAATCAGACCACGCTTCCAATCGAAGATTTGAAAAGTATCGGTGCGCTGTTCCATGTGGTAAATGATATTGAAAGAATCGGTGACCATGCGGAAAATGTGGCGGATTGTGCGAGACAGAGAAAAGAAAACGATACAGGCTTCAGCAAGGATGCGCAGAGAGAGCTTGGGGAAATGCTGGAGATGGTAAATAAAATCGTACAGTATTCGGTGGATATGTTTGCAAAGAGCAATGAAGCGCATGTAAAGGATATTATGGAGCTGGAGGATGCCATTGACGAAAAAGAGCGTGAATTGCAAAGGATGCATGTAGAGAGGTTAACAAGGAACGAATGTACACCGGAGGCGGGTATGCTATTCTCGGACGTAATATCCGGCTTAGAAAGAGTATCTGACCATGCAACGAACATTGCATTTTCCATTATTCATGCAGACAATGAGGACGATGTGGAAGTGAAGCATTGATACAATAGCAATAAAACAAAAGCCGGGGCAGCAGAATGCATCGGCTTTTTTTGCTTTATAGGAAAGACCTTGTCGCACTAACGTGTGAAAGTGCCTCCTTTTAAGAAAAAAATATGGGAGATTTTTATGGATAATCAAAAAATAAAAGATGAGGATATCGAAAATATTTTAGAATTGTTAGATGGCTTTGCCACAGGCGGTGAAAGCAGAATGAAGCTACGCATGTCTGAGCAGCAGGCGGCAGGCACAGCAGAGAAAACACATCATCATGGCAGATGCGATATCGGTAGTCCGTGGGCTACCGGAGAATGCTTTGATGCACCGGAGAACGATTGTGACCGGTAAGTTTTGGAAATGTACGGATGTTGTTGACAGCGAATATTGTGCTTTGTTACAATTTGTTACAGATGTAATAAAATCGTAACAAATTACAGAGATATGTGATATGTTAATCAGAAAAATACAGATTTGAAAGAGTGCGAATGACCGAAGAGGGGCGGCTGTCGGCACGTTACGGAGGAAACTATGAAAAAAATAACAGTAGGAGGGCTGATGTTGTCTGTGGCACTGCTGAGCAGCGGCATGGAAGCGGAGGCTGCTACGACAACCGATATACTGAAACCGACGGCGGGTTTTGCGCGCGTGATGGAGGAGGCTGTGTTTTCGGGAAGCTCAGTCAATGGAAATATGATGAACGGAGATACCGGAGAGGAACTCGGTGTGATGGGTGCAGCAGAAAAAGCCGCAGAGCAGACGGAGGAGCTGCCGATTGATGAAGAGGTGATTGAGACTGCCAAGGCACAGCAAAATGCACTTAGTGTTGATAATTTGTGGGGGTATACCAAGCTCGGTATCGCACAGGTGGACAATCATTTAAACGTCCGTGATAAAGCAGGAGAGGATGGAGAACTGGTCGGCAAGATGACAAAAAACGCTGCCTGTGAAATTTTATCTGTTGACGGCGATTGGGCACATATCAAATCCGGTAAGGTAGACGGATATGTGCATATTGATTATCTGTTAATGGGAGATGCGGCAAAGCAGCGCGCGCAGGAGATTGTTTATACAGTAGCAAAGGTGAACACCCAGACCTTGAAGGTAAGAGAAGAGCCGAATACCGACTGTCCGGTTATTACCCTTGTGGCGCAGGATGAGCGTCTGGAGGTTGTAGAGGTCGGACCGGAGGGTTGGGCAAAAATCATGCTGGATGATGAAGAGGCTTATGTATCTACGGATTATTGTGTCATTGAAGAAGAACTGACCACAGCTGTTACGATGAAGGAGCTTTTATATGGCGGTGAGGTATCCAACACAAGAATTGATTTATGCCAGTATGCAAAGCAATTTATCGGCAATCCGTATGTATGGGGCGGTACAAGCCTGACGGGGGGTGCTGATTGTTCCGGTTATGTACAGAGTGTCTTTAAAAAGTTTGGTGTATCTCTGCCACGTACCTCCAGAGAGCAGGCAAAGGTGGGTACGAAGGTCTCTCTGTCAGATGCAAAGCCGGGAGATTTGATTTTCTATGCAAAGGGCGGAACAATTAATCATGTGGCACTGTATATCGGAAATGGTCAGGTGGTACATGCCAGCAGCCCGAAAACGGGTATTCGAATTTCCAATGCAACCTATCGTACACCATCGGTTGTAAAGCGTGTATTGCCTTAAAGAGCTTTCGAAAAATGCTTTACTTTATAAATTGAATATGCTATACTATCAGGGTGTGAAATTTGCCGTCACTCGGATGAGGGAATCTCCAACCCGGTCTTAGTGTCAGGCGTATAGAATGAATTATCAGGAGGAAACAAACATGATTTCTAAGGAAAAGAAAACAGCAATTATTAATGAGTATGCAACATGCCCTGGCGACACAGGTTCACCGGAAGTACAGGTTGCTGTACTGACAGCAAGAATCGAAGAGTTAACAGAGCATTTAAAATCCAATCAGAAGGATCATCATTCCAGACGCGGTCTTTTGAAAATGGTTGGTCAGAGACGTGGTTTACTTGCTTATTTAAAGAAAAAAGATATTACAAGATACCGTGCCTTGATTGAAAGACTAGGACTCAGAAAATAATGTTGCAAAAAGGCGGATTGATTTTTCATTCCGCCTTTTCAATATGTGCGAATGCACAGGAGCTGTTACAAGGACAGAAGAACGCTTCCGAGACCACTGAGGTGTATACATGATATGTGTACAGGTCAGTAGTTTCGGCCTCTTCTGTCTGTCACAAAGTTTAATTTAGTGAAAAGGAGAAGAGTATGTACAAGACTTACACAATGGAACTTGCCGGACGTACCTTAAAGGTAGAAATCGGTAAGGTAGGAAAACAGGCAAACGGCTGCGCATTCATGCAGTATGGTGATACAACCGTGCTCAGTACAGCGACAGCATCTGACAAGCCGAGAGAGGGAATTGATTTCTTCCCGCTCAGCGTTGAATACGAAGAAAAATTATATGCAGTAGGAAAAATCCCGGGAGGCTTTAACAAGAGAGAAGGAAAAGCATCTGAGAACGCTATCCTGACAAGCCGTGTTATTGACAGACCGATGCGTCCGTTATTCCCAAAGGATTACAGAAACGATGTTACATTGAATAACCTTGTTATGTCCGTAGATCCTGCCTGCCGTCCTGAGCTGGTAGCTATGCTTGGTGCTGCTATCGCAACAAGCATTTCAGATATCCCATTCTGCGGACCGTGCGCTACAACACAGATTGGTATGATTGACGGAGAACTGATTGTTAACCCGTCTCAGGAGCAGTGGAAAAACGGTGATTTAAATCTGACCGTAGCTTCTACCTCCGAGAAGGTTATTATGATCGAAGCCGGTGCTAACGAAGTGCCGGAAGCAAAGATGATCGAAGCTATTTATGTGGCTCATGATATCAATCAGACAATCATCAAATTCATCAACGACATGGTTACAGAGATTGGCAAGGAAAAGCACACATATACAAGCTGTGCAATTCCGGCAGAATTGTTCGATGCTATAAAGGAAGTTGTTACTCCTTTGGAAATGGAAGAAGCTGTATTTACTGATGTAAAGCAGGTTCGCGAAGAGAATTTACGAGTGATCGAAGATAAGTTAGTGGAAGCATTTGCAGACCATGCAGAATGGCAGGCGCTGATTCCGGAAGCATTGTACCAGTATCAGAAAAAGACCGTTCGTAAGATGATTTTAAAGGATCACAAGCGTCCGGATGGTCGTGCAATTACACAGATTCGTCCGCTTGCAGCAGAGGTTGACCTGATTCCAAGAGTACATGGTTCTGCAATGTTTACCCGTGGACAGACT
>JAZNIP010000040.1:0-6037 GCA_045577575.1 Lachnospiraceae bacterium
CTTTGAATCCGCAGCCGCTTCTGTGGCTTCGGATAGTTCCATGTTCTCAGATGCTTCCGCACTTTCGGATAGCTCCGTGTTTTCTGATGCGTCTGCACTTTCGGATAGCTCCGTGTTTTCTGGTGCATCTGCACTTTCGGACATCTCTGTGTTCTCAGGTGCTTCTACACCTTCCGTTTCTTTCTCCGCCTGCTCCAAGCTCTCCGTTTCTTCAAACTGACTCAGCACACCATCCACCATCCCCAGTTCCTTTGCTTTTGCAATAATCTGGGCTTCTGTCATCTCCGTCTGCTTTCCACCGCTTGAAACGCCCATAATAACTGCGGTTACGATAATTCCAATACCAAGTCCCCGCAGATAATATTTCAATTTCATGTTATTTTAAACCCCTTTAAACAAGTCTATTACCAGCTTCACCTCTCCGATACCGAGTCCCAACTCTCTGGCAATGGCTACGTTGGATTTTCCTGCCTTGTGCAGTTCTAAAATCTTCTCATTATTATTTCGCCCTTCTTCCCCTACACTTGCAAAGGATAAATCCATCTCCGGCATGCTTCCGCTTCTTTCCGGTTCCTGTTTTTTTCCCTTTGCTTTGGTCGTCTTCTTAACAGGCTTTTCTTTTACCGCAGTATCTTCCTCTTCCTTTTTATCATTAATTGCCGGTTCGGAAACAAACTCTGCCTGCAGCTTCACAAACGGTGGCTGTTCATCAGGTATTTGAGCCGGCTTACGTTCCTCCTGTACCGCCAGCTTTTCTTCCGCGAACGGCTCTGAGATACCCTCTGCATCCTTTACCTTTTGCAGCGTTTCTTTTGCCTTTTTCTCTACCTCAACCGCAGTATCCTTCAGCTTATCATGCTTATCATTCAGCATATCATACAAAAACATTACTTCTTCGTGATTTTTATGAATTGCTTCCAACACAGTATCGGAATACTCATTGACTGCCATGATTTTTTCATTGGTCATTCTTTCCAGAGAACGCTCTGTTTTTTCCACCGCATAGGTAATCGTTTCATCTGTCACATCGGATACTCTGTTCTTCACTTCCCGGAGCTGCTCATCAACCATCTCCTTTATCTGAGCCTCTCCGAGACGTCTGTCCTGTTCACTTAGTTTTTCTTTTTTTTCCGGCAACACAAAGCTTGCCACAAAAACACCGATTCCGAGAATCAGCAAAATAATTTCTGTAAGTCCCATTCTCTATATTTTCATGTCAAAGGATGTCTGCCCTTTCACAATGACCTTTCCGTTTACATTTTCCCCACGTTTTCTCTTGCTTCCGCCATCGCCGGAATATTCATTATCGCCTTTTTCTCTTGCATCAAATTTACGCTCTTCTTTTCGCATTTGCTCGTTTTGTACTACGCGCGTATGTCGGATGTCCATTTGCTTTTCAAGCTGCACCTGAAACCCCTGCTGTTGAATCATCGCTTTATTGTCTTCATTTTGTTTTATATTGGAATAGTCCTGACTTGTAGAAACTACTCCGTTTAAAATCACTGGTCCGATTGCCATATTCACGCCTTTCCGCAGCTACTATAAGCCTTTCATTTTTACATCGCCGCGCTCTCTGACAAACTTGCAATAGCTGACATTTCCTTTTACTACCATCGACACATCACCGATAACAATTCTTGTCCCGGCATATACATCGCCTCTTACAGTAACGGCTGCATTTTTGCTGTTTTCTAAAACCTCTTGCAATTCATCCAGCATTCTGCCTGCCTTTTTGTTTTCTCTTTTCTTCATATTATAGAGAGTATACAGATTTTTGATGTAATCAAATTGCTCAGGTGGTATCGGTGTGCCATTCTTAATCTTTTCGGTTGCCGAGGTAAGTACCGGGTGTGCCTGGTCCATCACCTTTTTGTTCTCCTGAAGCTCTGTCTGCAATTCCTGAATCTTACGCTTGATAGACGGGTCAGCCCCTACCTCTACCACCGTATCAGCCCCCATATTGGAACCAAGATTTTTTACATCAATTCCGTTGGTGGCACAAATCCGACCGCCTGTCACGAATCCTCTTTTACCGCCTACATGCACCGAATCCTTTGCATTTACGGTACTATGCAAAATAGAGTCACTATCTACATATCCGCCTGCATTTACCTCCGCGTTTTCAAAAAACTTGGAAATAACATTACCACCGGCCATAATCTTGCCCTTGCCCATGCCGTTCATACCTCTGGCGATAATAACATCTCCCTGAGCCTCTATTTCAGCTCCCTCAACGACACCATCCACAATAATGTTACCACCTGAACAAACCTTAAAGTTTTCGCATACACTTCCTGCTATCTGAATACTGCCCGAATATTCAATATTTCCCGTCGAATTATCGACACTGTTTAATTCCAATACATCAGAAACGGAAACCCTGTCACCATCCAAAATGATATGACCGCTAACCGTTGCCTTTATCTCAGTGCCATCCTCAGACAGCTCTACATTTTTCCCGTAACGCAGATGAGCCCTCTTCATTTCTCTTCCCGGAATAATCTCTCCGCGTACATTCATTCCCGGCAGAGACGGCACCTCCGGAATCAGTTTTGCCAGCACATCTCCCTTTTTACAATGATTGATGGTATTCAGATGGAAAAAATCTACACTTCCGTCCTCCTGCAGCGTCGGTCTGGCTTTTGTATCGGTATTAAAATAATACTCTACTCTGCCATCCTCTCCCGGAGTCCTGTCCTCTCCAACTGCCATCCGATACATTTTACAATATTCTCTTTTTTTCAAAAATCCATCCAGAACTTCATCCTGAACACCATGTCGAATACCTCTATGTTTTAAATCATTCAGAATTTCGTCCTTTTCCATCACCTTTCCGTCATTGGAGGGTGCATAAAAACGTACGGTTGCAGACATATTATCTCCTGCAATCCGTACAAGTAATACTTCCTGCTCCGGCCGGCTCTGTGTATTACAAAGAGTTACCTTCATCGGTTCCTCTTTTAGCTGCTTTGCTGCAGCATACAAGTCTGCCTGATTAAATTTTATTTCACGGAAATCCAGATAATCTGCTACCTCCGCAATATCAAGAGCCTCACCGCCATTACGGGCAGGATACAGCATAACACTGGTTTTTCCCGCTTCATTTATCAGTTGAAAATATCCATCCATAATTACTCCTGCCTAATCCGACAAAACGCCTATATAGCTTCCCATTTTCTTTTTCATTTTCTGCAACGCTTTTGTATGCAGCTGAGATACTCTGGACTCTGTTACTTCCAATATATGACTGATTTCCTTAAGTGTCAGTTCCTCATAATAATACAGCTCAATCACTCTGCGTTCTCTCTCTGTCAGCAGCTCTAACGAATCCTTCAAAACCTCCGCCAGCTCGCTCTGCTCCAACACCTTTTCCGGACAATCAAAATGTCTGGATGTATTTCTGTCACTTGGGATTTCACTTCCCTGTTCCAGATATTCATTCAGAGAAATTACTCCTGTAATTTTCATTTGAGACTGCCACTCCGTATACTCTTCATCCGTAATTCCGAGTGCCTCTGCAATTTCCTGTTCCGTTGCAGGTCTTCCCTTTGCTGCTTCAATCTCATGTATTACAGCATCTATTTTTTTCTGTTTCTGGCGTATCGTTCTCGGAATCCAGTCCATCTTCCGTATCTGATCCAGAATCGCTCCGCGAATACGCAGACTGGCATAGGTTTCAAATTTTACTTCCTTCATGGAATCATACTTGTCAATTGCATCAATCAAACCGAAAATTCCATAACTGACCAAATCCTCGTATTCAACATTATACCCCAGATACATGCTGAGTCTGCCTGCTACCACCTTTACTAACGGTGCATATTCCAGGATAATCTTCTCCCTGATATCCGGATTTTTACTCAGTGCATAATCAGCCCACATCTTTTTTCTGGCTGTTTCGTCCATAATCCCCTCCAAGCCGAGCCCCTGTTTCCCTGGCTATGGTAATCATGCTTCTGTTTCTTCTAAGGCATCCTCAGACGCTTCTTTTTCTATAACTTCACCTTCATCCGATACACTTTCCTCTTCTTCTGCCAGCTTTGCATTTTCACTTTCAAAAGAATCAATTGTACGCTTCAGTACACAGCCAACAATATAAAATACAATCAGAACAAAAAGCAGAATCCATAAGGCTGTTTCCAGTTCATAATGCATTAATTTTGTCGTAATGCTCGCTACTGCACCTGCCAAAAGCATTACAATAAGCGGTATTTGCTTTGTTTCCATGTTTTTCCCCAACTAAATCGTATGCTCTCCCCGTCCCACGCTTCGGATAATAAAGTCTCCGTTCTCCGGATAAAAAATAACGGTACGACCATAATTCTTGCCTGTGTCCTCAGCCAGAATCGGTATTTTCATTTCCTGCAATTTCTTTTTAACAGCCTCAACATTTCTGTCACCGACACGTCCCAAATCCGATTTGCTCTGAAAGTTGAACATCTGTGCTCCACCGGCAATTTTAGCAACTAATTTTGCTCTTCCGGCACCTGCAGCCACCATCTGTTTTACCAGCTCTTCTATACCGGTATCTGCAAATTTCGGTATATTTGAATTTTGTCTGATTGCCGTGCTATCCGGTAACATGATATGCGCCAATCCGCCAATCTTTGTTACCGGATCACGCAACGCTATTCCTACGCAGGAACCAAGTCCCAATGTTGTAACTCCATTGGGACTTTTGCATACTTTTAAGTCGGCCATTCCTACCTTGATAATTTCACTCATTTTCTTAACTTCTTCCCTTTTGTTTTTTATGCCATACCGAGAGAAGCTAATATCTTCGTGTATGACTCGATATCAGGAACCATGATAAAATAACCGTTTATCTCCACTTCGTCCATAAATTGCGACTGAATCAAAAGTATCTTATCACCCATCGTACCAAACTCAATTGCCGGTACGCTCAAAATAGCACCTGCCATATCCACACAAATCGCCGGAACCGACGGATATATCTTCAGATTGGTAATCGTTGCCAAAGAGTTCAGATACGCCCCCGTAATGATGTTTCCGACCTCCATCAAAGCGGAAACTTCCATTTCTCCAAACTCTTCCCCTTCTATTTCCATACCCATCAGCTTTGCTATCAGATGCTTTGCAGAGCTTTTCTCCAATAGAAACATGATACTGCCGCTAATATCGCCCTCTACGCCGAGATAAATACCAGCCATAAGCTGTTCTTCTCCACCTATCAATGTTCCTACATCCTGAAATTCAAGCAACCTTACCTGAGGAACCTTCATATCGACCTTACAATTCAAAAGCTGTGCCAATGCAGTCATTGCATTGCCGGCACCGATATTACCAAGTTCCCGTAAAACATCAACATATTCTGCTGACATTGCTTCCAAGCTTATCTCTTTTCCCATTTCCTGCCTCCTGATATTTATGCCATGTCTCTTTCTACCGTAACTGCATTTAAATTCAGGAGAGAAATCAGTCCACCTTCGTATTTACCGATTCCATTGATAAAATTCATCTTATCATCTCTTGATTCATAGGCAGTTTTTTCAATCTGACTATCTTCAAGATTTACAACCTCTTTTACTTCATCTACCAGAATGCCTACGTTTCCGTGCTGTTCTACCTTCAAAATAATAATTCGCGTTGCCTTTGTTTCTACATCCTCTTCCAGCCCCATTTTTAAACGGATACTCATCACAGGAACCACTTCACCACGCAAATTAATAACACCCTTCAGATATGCCGGTACCTTAGGAACTCTGGTAATGTGTTGCATGCGTACTATATTGTCAATGTACTTAATATCAATTCCATACTGCTCCTCACCAAACTTTACAACAATATATTGTGTAATCTGCTGAGTTGTAGTATTTTCATCTAAACTATCAAGAGCCGGAGCTGTATTTGTTTTCATTTCATTCATGACATCATCCTCCTTACCCGTCTTCTAAATCATCGCATTTGCATCAAGAATCAATGCAACTTCGCCGTCACCAAGTATCGTAGCACCGCTGATGAATTTACTCTTGCTGATATATTTGCCAAGAGACTTAATAACGATTTCCTGCTGTCC
>JAZNIP010000041.1:0-2616 GCA_045577575.1 Lachnospiraceae bacterium
TCGGGCAGGAACTTTTGCTGTTGGCGGTAGTACTTGCTATTTGTATTGTGCCGCCGGTATATTCGTTCATGCTTTATCGCAGGGGGATATAAGAAATAGCGTCTTACTTTACCGGAGCAGGAGTACTATTTCCTATTTTTCCAAAAAACACTTGACAAGTGAACGGTTGTTTACTATATTATAAGTAGTAAACAACCGTTTATTTAATTGCAGAATTTAGAAATCGAATTTTGCAGTCATTGAAAAGAGAAGGAGAATTGTTTGAAAACAAATAAGAAGCAAATTGCATCAAACCGGGAGGTTTGATGGCATAATACGGAAAACCTCCAAAAAGAAACAAAGTAGGGTGTTATGAAAAGTCATAACGAAACAAGGACTTGTTTTTAGGAGGAAAGAACATTGAAAAATAAAAAGAATTACAACGAAAGATATAGTAACTATTTTGTAAATCACGCATGCAATGACAGCTTCGTATGCGAAAACTGTGGACGTAGTGTTGGACCGGAAGGTGCCGGCAGTAAGCATAGAAACCATTGCCCCTATTGTCTGTCCAGTATTCATGTAGATGACAGACCCGGTGACCGTGCGGCAGATTGCCATGGCAGAATGGAGGCAATTGGTGTATGGGTAAGAAAGGACGGAGAATGGGCTCTGATTCATAGGTGTACCAGATGCGGACATCTTAGCTCTAACCGCATCGCAGCGGATGATAATCCGATAAAGCTCATGTCGATAGCATTGAAGCCTTTGACACAGCCACCATTTCCGCTTGAGGAAATGCTGCCTGACAAGACAATAGGATGCAGCAAGGAGGCAGAGTGATGATGGGATTAGAGGGTGAATACATCGGACGAGTGCTGTCTCAGACGAAGACGATTTATAAAATAATTTGTGAAGAAAAAGAACTGTTTGCGGAAGTGTCGGGAAAATTCCGATATGAGACTTTGACGGCATCTGCATATCCGGTAGTCGGAGACTATGTACAGATTGACAGGAAGGACGGAGAGCACGGAAATGCCGTAATTCATAAAGTGCTCCCGAGAAAGAGCCTTTTTTTGCGAAAGGCAGCCGGAAAAGCTGAGGAAGAGCAGGCGGTCGCAGCAAATGTAGATACGATATTTATCTGTATGTCATTGAATGAGGACTTTAATCTGCGCAGGCTGGAACGGTATCTGGCGCTTGCATGGGAAAGTGGAGCGACACCGGTTGTAGTGCTTACCAAAGCAGACTTGTGCAATGATATAGGCGGAAAGCTGTATGCCACCACAGCTGTAGCATTAGGCGTTGATATCCTTGTGATATCGACAATGCATGATGACGGCTATGAGGAAATCCGGGAATACATAAATCCGGGAGAGACCATAGCATTTATCGGTTCATCGGGAGTGGGCAAATCGACGCTGATTAACCGGCTTTTGGGAAAGGATTATCTGAAAGCTAAGGAAATCCGAAAGGATGGAAAAGGCAGACATACGACCACGCGCAGAGAATTGATTTTTCTGCCGGACGGAGGTATGGTAATTGATACTCCCGGAATGCGTGAGCTTGGAATGTGGGATGCAGAATCGGGACTGGACAAAAGCTTTGCGGATGTTGAACAATTTTTCGGCAAATGTCGTTTCCGCAATTGCAGCCACACTTCCGAACAGGGATGTGCTATATACGAAGCCATTTTAAATGGTGAGCTTTCAGAGAAGCGATGGAGGGCATATCGTAAGCTGAAAACGGAAGCCTCTTATTCGGAAAATAAAGAGGACTATCTTTTAGGTAAAGAGAAAAAATTTAAACAGATTGCCAAAATGAATAAAATGAGCAAAAGAAACAAATAAAATGGCAATCATGATAGTGAGAAATAAAAAGGAATTATGAAATAAGAAGATGCAGACAAAGGAAGCAATTTTAACAGAGGCTCTAAAGTTGTTTGCAGCCCGTGGCTATGAAGCGGTATCCGTTGCAGATATTGCGGAAAAACTTCACATAACAAAAGGAGCTTTGTATCGCCATTATAAAAACAAACGTGATATATTAGAGCAGATTATTATCCGTATGCAGGAAAATGATGCTGCACGGGCAAAGGAGTATGAGGTACCGGAGGAAACCTATGAAAAAAAACCTCAGGCATATGAGGAGGGCTCTCTGGAAGCTATGTACGCATTTACGGAGGCACAATTTATATATTGGACAGAGGATGAGTTTGCCTCAAATTTTCGTAAGATGCTTACTCTGGAGCAATATCATGATGCAGAAATGGCAAGGCTGTATCAGGACTATCTGTCCGGCGGTGTCCTTTCCTATCTGGAAGATTTTTTCAGAGAAATTTTGCAGAAGGATAATGATTACCGGGCTGACTGCAGTCCAAAACAGCTGGCACTGGATTTGTTTGCACCGTTTTATATGCTGTTAAATCTGTATGACGTGGCAGAAGATAAGTCTGCTGTCAGACAGGTATTTGCGGAACATTTGGAGAAGTTCCGTAAAAGGATGGAAATAGAAATTTAAAGAATTATCATGCATAGATACGAACGGCATATCATTTTGGGAATCATACGGACTACGAATACGGAATTTGTAACAATTCTGGTTTACATTTTGAAACCGTACGCAACCATTGCTTAT
>JAZNIP010000042.1:0-6682 GCA_045577575.1 Lachnospiraceae bacterium
CTCTGGGAATATGCCAACGGAATTGATGACTCTGCTGTTTTGTCTGAGCCTGTAAAAGCAAAAGGAATCGGCAACTCCATTACTTTGTCTCAGGATGCAGTCAGTTCTGAGGAAGCCAAAGTTGTCCTCCTGTCTCTTTCGGAGTCCGTTGCCTCCAGACTGCGCGCCGAGGGACAGCGCGCCCTTATGGAAAGCATTGAAATCAAATACGCCGATTTTCGAACCGTTTCCCACCAGACAACCTTTCAGACTCCCGTAGATTCTGATAAGCTTATCTACGAAACCGCATGCCGTCTCTTTGAAGAAACCTGGAACCGCGCTCCAATCCGCCTGCTCGGTATACGCACTGCGAAGCTCTGTCCTGCATCGGAACCGGTACAGCTCACGCTTTTTGATTTAGAGCAGTCTCTTACCACTGAGGAAAACCGCTCCACTCACCTTGATACGGAAAAGCAGCACCGACTTGACAATGCCATTGATTCCATTCGTCAAAGATTTGGTGCAAATTCCATTGTACGCGGTAGCCTTTTAGGTCAGCATGACACTTATAAAAGCCGGAAAGAATGATTCCTTCCGGCTTCTTTTTATTGCTCTTTTTTGATTACAGGGAACTATTTTTTGCGGACACTGTATCCAAATGTCCCAAGCGGCTTACCCATTGTATAGTAAGTGCCATGAGAATATACAATCGGATTTGCCTTTGACAAATCAAATTTACCGTTCTCATCCATATACACCTCGTCCGCATGAACCGCTACTACCTCTGCCAAAAACATATGATGTGTTCCCAGCTCTTTTACCTCCGTAACACGACATTCAATGTTAACAGGACTTTCCTTTACGAGCGGTGCCTTTACTTCCTTACCGGGCACCGGTGTCAGCTGCATTTCTTCCCATTTATTAATATCCCTGCCGCTTCGCACACCGCAAAAATCCGTAGCAAATACCAAATCCTCCGTTGTAAGATTGATAACAAACTCTCCGGTCTCACGAATCATAGCGTAGGAATGTCTCTCCGGTCTCACCGAAATAGACACCATAGGCGGGTCAGAGCAGATTGTGCCTGTCCACGCAACAGTAAATAAATTGTTCTCTCCAGCCGCAGATGCCGCACTAATCAACACTGCCGGCAATGGATAAAGCATATTTCCCGGTTTCCAATTTTGTTTACTCATATTATAAAACCCCGAATAGCTGTGCAAGCAAAATGCCCAGATTGCCAAGTCCTGCAAGAAGCGTCAGCACAAGCAATACATACAGCCCTTTCTTTCCTTTCTGACTCTGTACAAGCTTTGCATCCAACTCTTTTGTCTGATTTTTTAATTCTTCTGTCAGTACCGCCTGTACGTTTCGATATACCTTTACACATTCTTTATGAACAAACTCTTCCAGCTTTTCATTGGATGCCGTCAAAGCCTCGCTTGCAGCCAATAATTTTTCCTGATTCTCCGCTGACACCTTGCCGTTCTCTGCCAGTTCGTTTTTCATGGAAGCAATGACCGCCTTCATTGCAGCTAAAGAGGCCTCCAGTTTTTCGTTCTCTTTTCCTCTGCTTTCCTCTACGGCATTAATTGCCTGCGCCGTCAGCTCACTCATTTGTGCCGTCAGTGTACGCACCTGTTCTGCCTGTGCCGCAGCCTGCTCCGTCTGCTCACTCGCCTGCTCTGTCAGGCGATGCGCTTTCTCTGCCACCTCTGTATTTTTTAAGTTTAATTTACGCATATCCTGAAGGCACTCCTCATATGCCTTTAGTTGTTCGCGCAGTCTGCCTATCTCCTGCGCTTCCGCCTGAGAATTCGCCTTAATAATCTCCTGGGCATTAAAACGCTGTGCCAGTTTATCCATAAAATTGTCCATTAATCTTCCTCCGAGTCCCATACCTTTATCCTGTTCTACGTCACGTTTACAGTTCTTTTTATTTTATCATTTCTACTTAAAAATGACAACCTCTCCGCACTTCCCTACGCACATGAAACACCCGTCACATCCTGCTTACCGTTCCAGATTTTTATACTGTTCCTGTAATATATAATAGCTCTTCCGCAATCGCTCAAAATACGGATATATGTCCCAGTTTTCCCACCGATACTCTTTCATCGCCGTAATATGTTTTCCTTCTGATAAAGTCTTATTTGCCGTATTCTCATCCGCTTTTTCTAAATCAGATAAGCCGAGCCAGATTCCTTCCACGTTCATGCTCACATGTCCGTCATTTTTCCAAAAATCACCCTCAATTTCTTTTCTGGAAGGGTCTCTGAAATTCAACATCAGCCACGGAATCCGGATTTCCATAATATCATCCTTATAATAGTAGTCCGCAAGCGAATTGTATTGCAGAGAATCATAGTTATTTGTCCCATACACAAGCTGACCGACTTCAAATCTGGCAAGCGGAAATACCTCATTCCTATCCGGCAATATCAGCTCCCGCTCAAGCAGAAAATAAATCGGCTCAAATACGTCACTGTTCGGAGATTTCAGCTTCGCCGTCGCACGAACACTATCATCAAATTTATCATTTTCATACAGATACATATCATAATAGCTCTGTGTCAAAAGCTTCGTATCATTCTTTCCGTTTACCCTTAGGACAAAATCGGCGGCTCGCTCAAAGTAATTGTTCCCATAATTCATACTTCCGGAATTCGGAGTAACATCAATCGGAATCACGAATTCCTCCGAATGATATTTTGCATTTTCCTTATTTATCATCAAATACAAATACGCACAATCATGCTTCACCGACAACTCCATATCGTCTGTTTGAAGCAGCACCTCTTCACTGCTCCATTCCGAAGCGTCTCCGTCCAATATAACTGTTGCTTTCTCTTCTCCCGGCACAAAGTCCAAAATGCCAAAATGCTGCTCACAGGTCATAACATCATACCAATAAGCTCTGCGTTCTGCATTGGAACGTGCTTCCGTATTCCATGTCCTTTTGAACCATTCATCCTGCCAGGTAAATACCAGACCTCCTGCAAAGCCCGTGTCATAGATATCCTGCATCATGGATACCAGCATTTCTCCCTGTTCCTGCTCGGTATGATTTCCCTGATCCAATCCGGTAAACGGATTGGCATGCGTAATACCACGCGAGGCCGGAACACCGAACTCCGCAATAACAATCGGCATTTCATGCTGAGTAATCAGCTCCTCCAAATATGCCCGATAAGTATTTTTCTCATTATCTTCATCCCGATATGCAATATATTCCTTCTGCGTATACATAAAATTCGGATAATACGGATATACATGATATGCTGCAAACAAACCACACGGAAAGGCTTCCGTTGCATGTAAATGGTTCATATTCAGGTCAATCCGATACTCCTCATCCATCGTTTCACTGGGATGCTCCATTAAATCTGCTGTAGGCCAATTTGAATAGCTTACCGGTCTTTGCATCCGGTATTTTTCCATTTCATAAGAAATAATATAATCACCTGTCTGCGCCCAAAAAACCTCAAAGGGCTCAACCTTTTCATCCGTGTATAAATACTCGCCCCGATATGTTGTCAGTTCCGGATGAAGCTCGTTTGTCACAGACACCAGATTCGCGTCAGACTCTATTCCGAGAATCCATCCGATTACCCACGGAGAAACATCGCATTGATAAGCTCCCGATGCTTTTCCCCTTTCTTCTTCTATTACACAGTCACCATGTATCAAATCCACAAGGTTTCGCATATCCTGATATAGATATTTTGTCAACTCTTCATCAAAAGCATCTGCTGTTTCCAGCATTCTCGTCTCATCGTACCAGGTTCCGTGGAACAAATACAAAGGCTGCTTCGCCTTTTGATTGTATTCATACAATGCCTCATAAAAAAATGGCGGCTGCACCGTATACACTCGAATGCAGTTCGCGTTCATTTCACCTATCTGTTGAAACCATCTGCTGTATTCTTCCTTTGAGATTGCCGTCTCTCCCGGAAAATAGCCCGGCTTTCCCAATCCGATATTAACACCCTTTATATAGATTTCTTCAAAATCATTTTCCTCATACACGCTCAAATACTGCTCATTTGCCTTGAAATAGAAACAGGTCCCATCTTCTGCCGTATAAGGCACAGTTCTTTTCTCTTCCGGCAGTATCACTGTTTCCTGCGAAGCCATCCATTCCTCTTCCGCTGCTGCTTTTTCCTCCTCCGACAGCACGGCTACAACTCCCGTATTTCGCAGTTCTTCTATCTTTTGCCCATATTCGCTTTGACAGGCTGTCAGAGAAAGAAGCGACATTATTAAAAGAAGGCTCAGCCTTATATGATTTCCTCTTTCCCGCAGCATCCTCATTCTCCCCATTCAACCATAAATCCTCCAAATTTATCTCGGTATTATTTTATTTTAATGACTTCTCCTTTACCTTGTCAAGAAACCGAAAGCAATTGCCACTTTTACCGATTCCCCCACCATTTCTTTGTGCATTTTGCACACATATCATTTTCTGTTTTTCACAATTTTATCCCATTTCACCATATAGTTACACTTTGTTCATATTTTGTTCATATTTAAATGCTATACTTCAATTACATTAAACAAGCGGTAACGCAAACATTTTATTAAGACACATATAGATAAATTTTTTCATAATAGCCCCGGTGCTCTTTGAGTATCGGGGCACTCCTCATTTTTGAAACAAAGTCTTTTCTATTCTTTTCTATAAAGCAAAAACCGGAATCTCCATCCTCGCAGTTAAAGGAGACTCCGGTTTTGTTATTTCATATGGTCTGGATTTATGCCACATATCCATACATAAAGATAAAATGACAAATACTTCCACCCAATACAAACAAATGAAAAATGGCATGCGAGCCAAAATTTGTGTGCTTTCCGTTAAATACCTTCAGCTTTAATGCATATATGATACCGCCCACTGTATAAACGAGCCCTCCCGCAAGCAGCCACATAAAAGCACTAATCGGAAGCACAGCAAGCAATTCACCAAATACAAGCACACATACCCAGCCAAGCGCAATATATACTACTGAGGATAACCATTTCGGACAGGTAATCCAAAAGAGGTTCATACACATACCTGCCAACGCAATTCCCCATACAAGCCCCATCAACAGCATCCCAGTCCTGCCGCCCAAGACCACCAGACAAACCGGAGTATAAGAACCGGCAATCATAACAAATATCATCATATGGTCTATTTTACGAAATACTTTTAATGCCTTTGCAGACACATTTACCGTATGGTACAGTGCACTCGTTCCATAAAGCAGTATCATACTGACCATAAATATTCCCATTGCCATAAAGCAGGTGCCACCTGCACCAATTCCTGATTTTACAAGCAATGGCACAGAAGCAAATATCGCCAGCATCATGCCGATAAAATGGGTTAATGCGTTTCCCGGTTCTCTTATTGTAATCTGCATCATAACATCTCCTCTCGCAAAACCTCTTTACATAGTTTTTAAAACTACATATTGTGTTTTTAATATTACGTTATATTATGTGCATTGTCAATAAAGATTACCCAATTTTCTCAATCTTCTTCAATTATTTGAATCTCCAAATAATCAAATTCCACCTCTTCCATGAAGCAATCTCCGGTAAATCTTGCTTTTGCATGACGTTTAAACTCTGCCACCACTGCATCCAGCCAAATCGGCTGTCCCAAATCAAACTCAAGGCAGCATTCCTCCAACGCTCGAAATACCTTGTGCGTCCTCGTATCCTCCTCCGGTCGTTCTATTACCGTATCTCTTAGCATACGGTTATCTTTCCAAATTTTGCACCACATGCGAAACATGTTTCGCCCCTCCCATATTTGTGTTTTTCCACAACACATCTTAATCTTTTATAAACTTTTTGTGAAATCTGCACACTTTCTATTGTTTTATGGTATAATACAAATATCCGCAGAATATAATAATAGTATTCTGCCATAAACAAACGAGGTATGCAAATGGAATTTAGACCATCAACCAACAGTGAAGTAGACTCATGGAAAGAGGTCACTTTAATTTATAATTCAGCCCTGAAGGAAATCGGCACTAAGCTGGAAATTTTAAACGACGAGTTTCAGCATGTACATAGATACAACCCGATTGAACATATCAAATCACGATTAAAATCACCCGAGAGTATTGTTAAAAAACTCAAAAAACACGGTTATGAATCTACCATCGAAAATATGGTCAATCATGTTAACGACATTGCCGGCATCCGTGTTATCTGCTCCTTCACTTCTGACATTTATCGAATTGCAGAAATGATAAGCAATCAGAGCGATATCAAAATACTCTCTGTCAAGGATTATATCCAAAATCCGAAACCGAGCGGCTACCGTAGCTATCATATGCTTGTTTCTGTTCCGATTTTTCTTTCCGACAGAAGCGCAGATACAAAAGTGGAGATACAAATTCGTACCGTAGCTATGGATTTCTGGGCAAGTCTGGAGCACAAAATCAATTATAAATTCGAAGGAAATGCTCCCGTATTTATCCGAAACGAGCTCATTGAATGTTCCAAGATTATCTCCGAGCTCGACGGCAGAATGCTGATGCTCAATGAAGAAGTACTGAAATATAGCGATACCAGGCAATAATTTGAATTAGTAACTTTGAAGCCGAAAGAGCTGTCTTTATTTTTCTTGATGCCGGACTCCGGATAAAAGAATTACTAACCGTTCTGATATATGTTAAATCACCGGACGCAATCACTGCGAATG
>JAZNIP010000043.1:0-2013 GCA_045577575.1 Lachnospiraceae bacterium
GCCGAATACGCTTTTTGTTACCAACTCCGAAACCGACGTTGTTGTATCTTTAGCAAACGGCGCAGGCCTCGGTGATGACGATGCATTCCTGACCCAGAACAACTACGACAGTGTTGCTTCCTTCGGAGGAATGATTTTACAGGTCGGTGCAAACGAAGGACAGACCATGAGCTTTAACATCGGTGACATGAGCGCCTCCGCCCTCGGTGTCAGCGGCAACAATGTCCGCGTAGATACTCAGGACCGTGCATCCTCCGCAATTACCGTTATCGATAACGCAATCGAAAAGGTTTCCAAGCAGCGTTCCACTTTGGGTGCTGTACAGAACCGTTTGGAACATACCATCGCAAACCTGGATACTTCCGCAGAGAACTTACAGCAGGCAGAATCCCGTATCCGCGATGTGGACATGGCCGCAGAGATGGTGGAATACAGCAAGTACAACATCCTCTCCCAGGCTTCCCAGTCGATGCTGGCTCAGGCGAATCAGTCCACACAGGGTGTTCTTTCCCTCTTACAGGGCTAATAAATCTTATAATAGATGTAATTACCTTCTCCTTCCGAAAGAAGTCGTTTCTGCAATTGCAGAGACGACTTCTTTCCTTTTTCTCTTTTTTTGTCAGAATATCTCCCGGACTGTTCATGCGATTCTCCCATTCACCCAAAAAATTATAATTTTCTACATTATTTTTGCTTTTTTATGGAAAAATTTCCACGTATATGATACAATAGACACTGAGGCAAAAACTATACCATTTTGTATATGGAGGTTATTTTCATGGAATACAATGAAGAATATTTCAAAAAACAGGCAAATATGCGGACACTTTTCATGTGGACGCTAATCAACGTCATCCTTACTGTCCTTTATATCCTTGAAGTTTTCAAAGGTGGACGTACCTTGGAATATCTTGCAGTATTTTTATGCGTCTGCTGGCTTCCTCATATTGCCGGTCTCTTAGTCTTAAAAATAAAAGGTGGCAGCACATGGATTTATCGTGAGTTCGTTTCAATAGGATACGGCGTACTTTTCCTCTTTGTTCTGATGACTACGAAAACAAATGTCACCTACGGATATATATTTCCGGTAGCTTGTCTGCTTATCCTCTATAAAAACCGCGCACTTTTGATTCGGTGCGGTATCGCAAATGTTTTGGTAATTTTGGCTTATCTGGTAAAAATTCACCTTACCACAGGTTTTACCGCCCACACCATCACCGATGCCGAAATCCAAATCGGTGTTACGGTTCTTTGTTACATTGCTTATGTCCTCGCCATCACACACATGCAAAAATCCGACGGTGCCATGCTTAATTCCGTAAAGGCTGACCTTGCCCGTGTGGTTCTTACCATCCAGCAGGTAAAAAGCGCCAGTCACTCCATTGTGGACGGTGTCACCGTAGTCAGCGAGCTTTCCGAAGAAAATCAGGACAGTGCGGATGTTGTTGTAAAAGACATGGAACAGCTTTCGGAAGATAACCGGATTTTACAGGAAAAGACCCGCTCCTCTTTGGATATGACAAACCAGATCAGCACGCAGGTAGAAAATGTTGCAGCCATGGTCCAGGAAATGGTGGCATTGGTGGAAGAATCCGTATCCCACTCCCAGACCAGTTCCGAACAGCTTGCCGATGTGGTAAACTCCACAAAACAAATGGCGTTACTTTCCACCGAAGTGGAACAGATTTTACAGGAATTTAAAACCGAATTCGATATGGTAAAAGCCGAAACCGGTACCATCGAAAAGATTTCCGGCCAGACAAACCTGTTAGCGTTAAATGCTTCCATCGAGGCTGCCAGAGCAGGAGAAGCCGGCAAGGGATTTGCTGTCGTTGCGGACGAAATTCGGGACTTAAGTACCGGCACAAAGACGTCCTCCACCAGCATCATGAATGCCCTTTCTAATTTAGAAGTTACCGCCGAACGAATGACGGACTCCATTACAAAGACGCTTCAGTTAATTAACGCCACCTTAGACAAAATTACTTTGGTGGATACCAGCGTAGCCCGTAT
>JAZNIP010000044.1:0-4104 GCA_045577575.1 Lachnospiraceae bacterium
TCGTTAAGGGGAGTATAAATAATTAATATATAAGGGTTGCAGATAAAGAAATGGAGTGTTTCTTTATCCGTTGAAATGATTATATATTAAGAAATAAAAAAATGCAATAGCCTTTGTGAAAAAAATGTGACATTTTTCCTATTTTTTTTAAAGAAGTTTAATTGAGAACATGTGAATAGAAATATTTTTGATTGGCATACTAAGGTTGTAACAAATAACTTTTAGGAGGAACTAACATGTCTAAGAATGATTTTGATCAGAAACAGAATTGCAAAAACAGCACAAGCAACAGCACAAATAACACAAACCAGTCTCAGGATAAGGCAAACAACAGCACAAAAAACAGCACAAATAACAACCAGAATAAAAATCAGAAAAACAATTTCTAATGGTAATCCCGGCGATGAGCCGGGGTACATAGATGGTTAGAGAACAAATGGGTTTATAGTTTGTTTTTCGATTCTTTTTGGAAAAAAGATTTGACACTCTACAGCGGGGACTTTAATATAAACATATGAGAAAATTTGAATTGATTGTGCCCTGTCATTTTGGACTTGAGGCACCACTAAAAAGAGAAATTACAGATTTGGGATATGAGATTTCAGCCGTTGAGGATGGTCGGGTGACCTTTTTTGGCGATGAAGAGGCCTGCGTGCGTGCAAATATCTTTTTGCGGACAGCAGAGCGTGTATTGATTAAAATCGGCAGCTTTCATGCAGAGACCTTTGAAGAACTGTTTCAGGGAACAAAAGCACTTCCGTGGGAGGATTATATTCCAAAAGACGGAAAGTTTTGGGTGACGAAAGCAGCCAGTGTGAAGAGCAAGCTTTTCAGTCCGTCTGATATTCAGTCTATTATGAAAAAGGCGATGGTAGAGCGTCTGCGGGAAACTTATCATACAAAGTGGTTTGAGGAAAGCGGAGAGAGCTTTCCGATTCGTGTCTTCCTATTGAAGGATGAGGTGACAGTAGGATTGGATACGACCGGTGAATCCCTGCATAAAAGAGGTTATCGAAAACTGACGGCAAAGGCACCGATTGCGGAAAATCTGGCGGCAGCATTGATTATGCTGACACCGTGGAGAAAAGACCGGATATTGGTAGATCCATTCTGTGGTAGCGGAACGATACCGATAGAAGCGGCGATGATGGCAGCAGGTATGGCACCCGGTATGAACCGAAGCTTTAATGCCGAAAATTGGGGGCATATCATAGGAAAGAAAAACTGGTATGATGCCATTGATGAGGCAATGGAGCAGATTGACCTACAGGTAGAAACGGATATTCAAGGCTATGACATTGATGATGAAATGGTGTCTATTGCCCGTGCCAATGCAAAGCTGGCAGGAGTGGAGAAGCTGATTCATTTTCAGAAGCGGGGCGTAGCAGAGCTGAGCCATCCGAAAAAGTATGGATTTTTAATTACGAATCCGCCTTATGGTGAGCGTTTGGAGGATGCTGCTGCGATGCCTGCGTTATATAAAACAATTGGTGAACGATATCGTATGCTGGATGATTGGTCGATGTATCTGATTACCTCTTATGAAGGTGCCGAAAAGGATATCGGTCGTAAGGCGGATAAAAACCGAAAGATATATAATGGAATGATGAAGACTTATTATTATCAGTTTTTAGGACCGAAACCGGGAAAAAGAAATAAGTAGAGGCCGTAATGCAGGAAAAATTATTAAAAAATATGCTTGTGTGCAGCATTCTGTTTTCGGTCATTGCCATGGCCGTGATGCTACATTTTTCTGCAACAAAAACAATTGTTATTGCAGAGGAGGCTGTGCCGGAGCAGGCAGCCGATAAGGCGGCACATATTGCCATGCAGAATCAGCTTCAATTTCAGACTGATGATAAGCTGCAGGGGCTTGAAATACCACTTCCGCAGGAAATTCGTGCGGATGATATTACAATTGAAAACAGATATATTGAAAATCGTATTCATGTGGTTTTAGCAGGAAAATATAGTGACTTTTATCGTACCCGGATTCTTTTGGGAAATGGAAATCTGATAGAAGGGGGACTTTTATCAGAGGAAAACGGAAAAACACGATTGCAGTTGGAAATGAAGGGGCTTTATGAGCATCAGTATGTATTTGAAAATGGAATGCTCCAACTTTCCTTTCAGGAGCCATCGAAGCTTTATGATAAAATTGTTGTGCTGGATGCAGCGCACGGAGGCACGGAATCAGGGAATATAGGTGGCGGTATTCAGGAAAAGACGCTTGCTCTTGAAATTGTGGAAATAGTTCGGGAAAAATTAAAGGATACGGATATTCGGGTTTATTGTACGAGAACGGATGATGTTACGGTTTCGGAAGAGAAACGCGTAAAATTTGCAAATGAACTTGGTGCGGATTTTGTAATTTGTGTCGGAGCGGGGGCGGATAACAGCAATGAAAAAGTGTTTGGAATTCAGACTTTTTATAATGGCACTTATTTTATCCCTTATTTCGGTAATATAAGATTAGCTGATTTACTGGAACGAAATACGGTTACTGCGGTAGGCGGTAAGGCAAACGGCTTGTTTGAGGCGACGCAGGAGGAAACGCTTCTTCAGGGAGTCCGGATGCCGGCAGCAATGATTGAAGTGGGCTATCTGACGAATGTAGAAGAAACTCAAAAGCTTTCCTTGCCTGAATACAAAGAAAAGCTGGCAGAAGGAATTGTTTTGACGGTTCAGGATGCGTTTGCGGAAATGGAACAGAATCCATAGGAGAATGAAAATGAAGGATAAAGTAATTTTTGCAACAGGTAATGAAGGCAAAATGAAAGAAATAAGAATGATATTGGCAGATGTAGATGTGGAGGTTCTTTCCTTAAAGGAAGCGGGTATCGTATTAGAGGTAGAGGAAAACGGCGCGACTTTTGCGGAAAATGCCCTGCTGAAAGCAAGAGCCTGTGCAGAGCAGACGGGATGTACTGTATTGGCAGACGATTCAGGACTGGAAATTGACTATTTGAATAAGGAGCCGGGTATTTATTCGGCAAGATATATGGGGGAAGATACCTCCTATCGTATTAAAAATCAAAATTTGATTGACAGGCTTGCGGGGGTACCGGAGGAAAATCGTACGGCTCGCTTTGTCTGTGCCATAGGAGCAGTGCTTTCGGACAAAACGGAGAAGCTGACAGAGGGAATTATAGAGGGCAGGATTGGTTATGAAGAAAAGGGTGAGAATGGATTTGGTTATGACCCGATTTTTTATGTGCCTGAGTTTGGCTGTACTTCCGCAGAAATGAATGCTGAGCAGAAAAATGCAGCAAGTCATAGAGGTAAGGCATTGGAAAAAATGAAGGATGTACTGTTAGCATCCGGCGTTTGGAAGAGAACGGAATAATAGGGACTGTCGGAGGGGTCTATGCGCGTATTGATTATCAGTGATACTCATAGAAGGAATGAAAATCTTTTTAGGATATTGGATGAAATTGAAAAGCCGGATATGATTGTACATTGCGGAGATGTAGAAGGAAGCGAGTATACCATCAGCGAATGTGCAGAGTGTCCTGTAGAAATGGTGGCAGGTAACAATGATTTTTTCAGCGATCTTCCGAGAGAACGAGAATTCTATATCGGCGATTACCGGGTGTGGCTGACACACGGACATATGTACTATGTATCTGTTGGAAATGAAATGATAAAACAGGAGGCAGAGGCAAAGGGAGCCGATATTGTTATGTATGGTCATACGCATAAGCCGATAATCGACGATTCCGGTGATGTGATTGCGATTAATCCGGGGAGTCTGGCATATCCAAGACAGGAGGGAAGAAAAGCATCTTATATACTCATGGAAGTGGATGAGGATGGTGAAATTCAATTTCAGTTAAATTATCTGGATGATTGAAAAGGTGATTTTTTCCTATTTGCAGAAAATGAAAGAAAAAAGAAAAAATTAGTTGACAAGGTAAAAACGTTATTATATAATATGACTTGCGTCACAGAGACGCAGACTGCGAAAAACGGGGTGTGGCTCAGCTTGGCTAGAGCACCTGGTTTGGGACCAGGGGGTCGCAGGTTCGAATCCTGTCACCCCGACTCGTATATGCGGGTGTAGTTCAATGGTAGAACACCAGCCTTCCAAGCTGGATACGTGGG
>JAZNIP010000045.1:0-14992 GCA_045577575.1 Lachnospiraceae bacterium
TCTTTTACATACTCTACATCGTAAATCGAAACACCTGCCGCTGCCACAATCGGCTCAAGCAACGCTTCCGTACGTTCCTCATAATTTTTCTTTGCCATCTTCTCACCTCTTTTTCCGGGAATGTCCATGCCATTTTCATTATAAATCTCCAGATTAACAATGAAAAAGAGTGGAACGCAATTCCACTCTTTTCAGCATAGTCTATTTAATTCTTTCACATTATATCACCCAACAAAAAATAATGCAAGAGTTTTTAACACTTATTGCCTATCGAATGAATCTTTGGTACTATAAAATTATTAAGGAAACCATAAAATAGCACCATTGATAAGCTTCTATCAAAAAACAAGCAGGGACATAGTCTTATGAATACAACTAATAAGCACACTTTAACATCAAAATGCATTTATTTTTTGAAAATTATATTCAGTATCATAATTACTTTTCTGATACTGTTTTTTGTTATAGGCGAGCTCATTTTCCCGGATGAGCGCGATTCGGTACGCACCGACTGTCATATCTTTGAGTCTGACTGGGTACAGATTTTAGAAAACGGCGAAAGAGTTTCTGTCGAAATTCCGGGAAAAATACCTGCCATTCCAGGTGAAACAGTGACTCTGGTCACTACGCTCCCTGATAATCTTTCCGGCGGTGTAAATATCTGTTTTCGCACCATCTGGCAGGATGCCCACATCTATGTTGACGGTGTCCTTCGTCAAAGCTACAGTACCCGTGGCTCTCGTCCCTTTGGTACAAACAGTGCTTTCCGATACGTCTTTGTAGATTTAAATGCGGAAGACTCCGGCAAAGAATTATGCTATCAGTTCACCAGCAACTCCAAGTATGCCGGCAGAATGTATCCCAGCTATATCGGAGACAGAGTAAGCATCTGGCTCTATCTGGCAAAAGCCGGTGCTGTACAGACCACAATTTCCATATCACTCCTGTTTCTAAGTCTGCTATGCATTATCGTATGTGCCTTTATCAGGTTCATTTATAAAAAGCAGCTTGCACTACGATATCTGGCATGGACTGTATTTTTTGCAGCATTATGGATGTTTTCAGAAGTTAGCTTCCGACAATTAATTTTCAAAAACATATCCGTATTTTCAAGCTTTACTTACTGGTGCCTGATGCTGATTTCCTATCCTTTGCTTTTATACATAAATGAAATTCAAAAAAGCTGCTATGAAAAGATTTATTTGATACCCGCCCTGTATTCTGCCGCTATTTTTATCACCGGCACCATGCTACAGGCACTTGATATTGTTCAATTTGTAGAAATGCTTCCGTTTATTCATGTCGGAAACGCTCTTGCCATTGTGACGATAATTGTTACGATTACAATCGACACTGTTAAAAAACGTATTTCCGATTACCTTTTTGTAGGAATCGGTATTTATGTATTACTCATATCTGCTGCACTTGAGATTGTATTGTATTATATCGGTTCTGATATTCCGGTCAGTACAATGATGTCCTTTGGTCTTCTGTTTCTCTTTATTATGGCAATCATCAAAACAGGACAGGATTTATTTTACGCTGAGCGCAAAAAACAAAGAGCGGTAGCTGCCCGTGAAGCACATGCAAAATTTCTCGCAAATATGTCTCATGAAATCCGAACACCGATTAATGTAGTAGTGGGAATGAATGAAATGATTTTGCGGGAATCCCATAACGAAACGGTTCGAGAATATGCAAATAACATTCAACGGGCAAGCAATATGCTGCTCGGTTTGGTAAATGATGTTCTGGATTTCACGAAAATTGAATCCGGTCAGTTGGATCTTGTAGAGGACAACTATTCTCTTTGCTCTCTGATTCAGGACGAATTGTTGCTTTTAACCAGCAGAATCGGCGACAAGCCCATTGCCACTCATATGGATATTGATTCCGGACTTCCGGCAAAGCTTTATGGTGACGAGCTGCGTATCAAGCAGGTGCTTACCAACCTGCTTTCCAATGCCGTAAAATACACCCAGGAAGGCAGTATCACTTTAAAGGTTTTTTCGCAGCCAATCGATAAAGACAATTTACTCCTTTCCTTTTCTGTTATTGACACAGGAGCAGGAATCAAAGAAGAAGATTTGCCAAAGCTGTTTTACAGCTTTAAGCGTTTGGAATTAGCCAAAAACCGTACTATCGAAGGTACCGGACTTGGACTTAATATTGCCCAACAGCTTGCAACACTTATGCAGGGAACCATTACTGTAGAAAGCGAATACGGAATCGGTTCCAGCTTTACGCTTTCAATTCCGCAAAAAATTGTGGACTATGAACCAATCGGTTCATTCGAAAATGCAATCCTTGCATATAGTCAGGAAAACAATATCTCAGCAAAATATTTCACCGCACCGGATGCCTCAGTTTTGGTTGTAGATGACAATTCCATGAATCTGGCACTGATGAAGGGCTTATTAAAACGCACACAAATGAAGGTAGATTTTGCCGCAAGCGGAAAAGAATGCCTTACACTTACAAAGAAAAAGTTTTACCACATCATTCTATTAGATCATATGATGCCGGAATTAGATGGTGTGGAGACTTTGCACATGCTAAGAGCCGACAAGCTTAATCCCAACCAAAACACAGTTGTTATCGCATTAACAGCCAATGCTGTTGCCGGATGCCGTGAAATGTATCTTGAGTATGGCTTTCATGACTATTTTTCAAAACCGATTCAGGCAAATATGCTGGATGAATTACTAATACAACATTTACCGAATGCACTGGTTCATATGGTAGAGGAAAATATTTCTCCTTCCGAAGCTCCTTCTCCGCTCATGCAACAGGAGCCGTCTTCCGATTTGTTCTATATCGATTATGATATGGGCTTATCCTATTGTATGGATTCGAAGGATTTCTATCAGGAAATGCTTTCCACCTTTTGCGAGGAATACACAACGGAACTTACCAATCTGAAAGAAAGCTTTGAAAACCGGAACTGGAAGCAATACGCCATAGCTGCACACAGCTTAAAGTCAAATACACTAAATATCGGTGCCGCTAATTTTTCCGCATTGTCCCTACAGCATGAGCAGGCCGGAAAAGCTGAAGACGAAGCTTTTATTCTTACAAACCATCAAGATTACCTTGTCGCTCTGGAACGGCTCGTGGAAAAGATACGTGGGATGTTAAGTCATACGATATAATACAAAAATGCCGCAAACCTCTTAAAATCAAGGTTTCCAGCACTTCTAGGGTTGGGCTATTCTATTTTGAATAGAGCAGCGTATAGGGGAATCGAACCCCTGATTCCGCCGTGAGAGGGCGGCGTCTTAACCTCTTGACCAATACGCCATGACTAACACTTGCTTATTCTATCCTATCTTCACAGAAAAAGCAAGTGTTTTTTTCAATTTTTTTCAATAATATTTTAAAAACCTTCTTTGAACCCCTTCTACATCACCAAATCAAAAAGACTGATTTGATTGGATTCCGGCAGTTCTCCAAGCAAATGCAGACTGTCCATCAGTTCAATCACCGTTTTGGATACCTTAGTACGCTGACGGAAGTCATCCTTTGACAAAAAGGCACCGTCCTTTGCCGCCTCTACAATGGCATCTGCTGCCTTTTCTCCCAGACCGTCGATACTGCTTAAGGACGGCATCAGTTTACCATCGATAATCTGGAAGTTTCTGGAATGAGCACAGAAAATATCGATTGGCATAAATTCAAATCCTCTGGCATACATCTCCTGTACAATCTTCATATCACGATAAGAATCCTGTTCCTTCTTAGAAAGGCTGTCACTTCTGCGCTTATAATCTGCCATGACATTTTCCAGATGTGCTCTTCCCTGACACATCAGCTCATAGGAAAATGCCGAAGCACGAATACTGAAAAATGACGCATAATAAGCAAGCGGATAATTGATTTTGCAGTAAGCAATACGCCAGGCCATCATGACATAGGCTGCCGCATGTGCTTTTGGGAACATGTATTTAATTTTTTTACAGGACCAGATGTACCAATCCGGTACACCTGCTGCCACCATCGCATCCTCCATATCCGGTGTTAAGCCCTTGCCCTTACGAACCGACTCCATGATTTTAAAGGAAAGACCACTTTCCACTCCCATACCAATGAGATAAACCATAATATCGTCACGGGTACAAATTGCCGTGGAAATGGTTGCTTTCCCCTCCTCTATGAGCGTCTGGGCATTTCCAAGCCATACGTCCGTACCGTGGGACAAACCGGAAATTCGCACCAAATCCGAAAAAGAAGTGGGCTTGGCATCGATTAACATCTGCATAGCAAACTCTGTACCAAACTCAGGAATGCCAAGTGACCCCAGCTTACAGCCGCCGATATCATCCGGTGTCAGTCCCAATGCCTCGGTATTCTGGAACAATGTCATAACTGCTCTGTCATCCAGCGGAATGGTAACCGGGTCAATCCCTGTCAAATCCTGAAGCATACGAATCATGGTCGGATCATCGTGTCCCAGTATATCGAGCTTTAACAGGTTATGGTCAATGGAATGATAGTCAAAGTGTGTGGTAACAATATCCGTCGTCATATCGTTTGCCGGATGCTGTACCGGAGTAAAGGAATTGATATCCTCACCAAGCGGCAATACGATAATACCTCCCGGATGCTGTCCCGTACTACGGCGGATACCGGTGCAGCCACCGACAATTCGATTGATTTCGCAGTTCCGTTTCTTTACTCCACGTTCCTCATAATAATTTTTCACATAACCAAAAGCGGTCTTATCAGCAAGTGTACCGATTGTTCCCGCACGGTACGTCTGTCCTGCCCCGAAAATAACCTCGGTATACTTATGTGCCTTACTCTGATACTCTCCTGAAAAATTCAAGTCAATATCCGGCTCCTTATCTCCCTTAAAACCGAGGAACGTTTCAAACGGAATATCAAATCCGTCCTTTTTCAATGGTTTTCCACAGACCGGACACATCTTATCCGGCATATCGCAGCCTGCACGACCCGCATATTTTTTTACGTCTTCCGATGTAAAATCGCTGTAATAGCATTCCGTACAATAATAATGAGGACTAAGCGGGTTTACCTCTGTAATTCCCGACATAGTTGCCACAAAAGAGGAACCGACCGAACCACGGGAGCCCACCAGATAACCGTCCTCTACGGATTTCCACACAAGCTTCTGTGCAATGATATACATAACCGCAAAGCCATTCGTAATAATAGAGCGCAGTTCTCTGTCCAAACGCTCCTGTACGATATCCGGCAGCGGGTCTCCGTACATTTCATGTGCCTTTTTATAACAGATATCTGTCAGCGTCTTATCACTGTCAGGAATAACCGGAGCACACTTATCCGGTCGTACCGGAGAAATGGTTTCAATCATATCGGCGATTTTGTTTGTATTGGTAACCACTACCTCCATCGCCTTATCACTTCCCAGATAGGAAAACTCCTCCAGCATCTCTTCCGTTGTCCGCAGATAAAGCGGTGCCTGGTCATCCGAATCCTTAAAGCCCTTTCCCGCCATGATAATACGACGGTACACCTCATCCTCCGGGTCTAAAAAATGTACATCACAGGTCGCCACTACCGGCTTATTAAACTGCTCACCCAGCTCTACAATCCGGCGATTCAGAGCCTTGATATCCTCCATAGAATTGACACTGCTCACTCTGTCAGAGGCAAGCATAAAGGCATTGTTTCCCAAAGGCTGTATTTCCAAATAATCATAAAAATTTACGATACGGGCAATTTCCGAATCGGATTTTCCATCCAAAAGTGCACGATACAACTCACCCGCCTCGCAGGCACTTCCCATCAAAATGCCCTCTCGATGCTTCATCACAAAGCTTTTCGGAATTCTCGGACGCTTATTATAATAAGTTAAATGAGATTCCGACACCATCGTATACAGATTGACACGTCCGATATCATTTTGCGCCAGTACAATGGCATGATAGGTCGGCATACGCTTAATTGCATCCGGACTGCTGGCATCCAATGCATTCACATCCTGCAAAGTATGTACCCCTTCCTTTTCCAGCATCGGAATAAACTTTACAAAAATTTCTGCGGTAGCTGCCGCATCATCCACTGCACGGTGATGATTTTCCAGTGATACCCCCAAAGTCTTTGCCACCGCATCCAATGTATGCTTTGCCTGATGCGGAAGCAGTATACGGGAAATTCCTACAGTATCCACATAAGTATATTCGGTAGGCATGTTCTGCCGTTTTGCATTTTCTATAATAAAGCTCATATCAAAACCGGCATTATGCGCTACAAGCACGCTTCCCGCACAAAATGCGAGAAACTGCGGCAAAATTTCTTCAATAACAGGTGCATCCATTACATCCTCGTCACGGATGCTTGTCAGCTTCGTAATCTCAAACGGAATCGGTATCTGCGGATTGACAAAGGTCGAAAATCGGTCTACGATTTCGCCCCCTGATACCTTCACCGCACCGATTTCAATAATTCTGTTATTCACCGGAGAAAAACCTGTTGTCTCCAAGTCAAATACTACATAATCTCCGTCTAAGGTCTGGTCCTTACAATTCGTTACAATGTCCTTTAAATCATCCACCAGATATGCTTCCATGCCATAGATGACCTTAAAGAAATCATTTTTATCCGGATTTTCGTCTCCGGCTTCCTTCCGCTTGTTTTTCTCTGCCTTCCACAAATCATCCCATACATGATTTGCATCCGGGAAGGACTGCACTACGCCATGGTCGGTAATGGCAATCGCCGGATGTCCCCATTTATACGCACGCTTTACGATATCCTTTACATCGGATACCCCATCCATGTCGCTCATTTTTGTATGACAATGCAGCTCTACACGCTTTTTCGCTGAATTGTCCATACGCCCGGTTGTAAAATCACTGATTTTTTTCACACCAGCAAGAGAACCGACTGTCAGCTCACTGTCAAATTTATCAATGGTAGTAATACCCTTTAGCTTAATAAAAGCTCCCTTTTTGATGCCTTCTGACAACTCCGGTACCTGATCATTGTGTGCAAACATCTTAATCGTAATCGTATCGGTAAAATCAGTCATATCAAAAATCAAAATGGTACGCTCATTACGGATTTCCCTCTTATCTACGCTCAGAATCTTTCCGCGAATGACTACCTCACCGATTTCTCCCACAATATCAGAAATCGGCATTGCATCCTCTTCAAAATCTCTGCCGTATATCACATCCGGATTGTCACTACGCTTCAACGGCTTTTTACTACCGCCGTCACCGCTTTTCTCAGATGATTTTGATTTTTCCTTTTCAGCCGGCTTTGGTGCTCCTGCCTCCACTGCTTCCGCTTCATCGGTCGCTACCGCCTCACTGCCGTCACTGCCTTTTCCGAGTGCCGCCCTCGCCGCAATCTGCGCTACCTGACTGGCAATTTTGATATCCTCATCTGCCGATGCATCACTGCCTTCCTGCTCCTCATACGCAATTTCCACAAATGCCGTCAAGCCGAAACGCTCTCCGAATATTTTTTCCAATATCCGAATAAGCTCCTCTCCCTTTTCTCTTGCAAGCACACTGTCCTTTACCGTCAAAAGCAACTTATTTCCTGACGGAAATGAAATCTCCGCCCCTTTATAAAGCATATACTCTATATGGTCATATTCCTTCAATTCTAATAAAATACTGTTGTGATATGCCTTTTCTAAATTTTGCAAATCATATTGGGCAGATAAGCTATATTTTTCGTAAATACGGATTACCATTCCTACATTCGGAAACAATTGCTTTTTGATTTCCTTTTCTAAAAAGAATATTTTGTCCTTTGTAAGCAGATGGGTACTGGACAAATAAATACGCAGAAAATCCTTGCGCTTTGTAGCGGTAATCCGCTCTACCAATACCTCATCCATTATCAGCTTCATTTCATCATTCAGTTTTAACGTAGGAAATACTTCCAAAAACTGTTTTGCCATCGTCTATCCCTGCCAATTCAGCAATTCTTCCCGCAGTGTATCCAAAAGCTTCTCTTCCGGCACCTTACGAATGATTTCGCCCTTTTTAATCAATAAGCCTTCACCGACACCGCCTGCGATTCCGATATCGGCTTCCTTTGCCTCGCCCGGTCCGTTTACCACACAGCCCATGACCGCTACCTTAATATCTAACGGAATATCCTGCACCATGTTTTCCACCTGATTTGCCAAACCGATCAAATCAATCCTTGTTCTGCCACAGGTCGGACAGGATACTACCTCAATGCCGCCCTTACGCAATCCTAACGTACGCAGTATCAGCTTCGCACTTTTTATCTCCTCTACCGGGTCTCCGGTCAGTGATACACGAATCGTATCACCGATACCCTGATTCAAGATAATGCCCAGTCCGATAGACGACTTGATATTACCGCTTGTAACCGTTCCCGACTCGGTAATGCCTACATGCAACGGATAGCTCGTCTTTTCTGCCAATACCTCATGTGCCTTCACACACATGAGTACATTTGAAGACTTAATGCTGACTACCAGATTGTCATATCCCATATCCTCTATCATATGCACCTTGTCCAGAGCACTCTCGACAATTCCCTCAGCCGTTACTCCATGATATTTTTCTACCAGTTCTTTTTCCAATGAGCCACTGTTTACTCCGATACGAATCGGAATATTTCTCTCCTTCGCTACGGAAACAACTGCCTCCACTCGTTCTCTGCTGCCGATATTTCCCGGATTGATACGGATTTTATCTGCACCGTTTTCCATTGCAGCAATCGCCATCCGATAATCAAAATGAATATCTGCTACAAGAGGAATGCTGATTTGCTTTTTTATTTCCTTTACCGCCAATGCTGCCTCCTGTGTAGGAACGGTACAACGGATAATTTCACAGCCTGCTGCCTCCAGCCTGTGAATCTGGGCAACCGTCGCTGCCACATCTTCCGTCCGCGTATTTGTCATAGACTGAATCAACACCGGATTTCCTCCTCCGATGAATCGATTTCCTATCTGAATTACCTTTGTATGTTCACGATGCATTCCTTTTCCTCCAATTCTGCTCTGCATTACTTTTATTCATTCCATTTGTCTTTCATGGGTACTTATCCCCTTCTAAGCAGTTTAACACAAAAGGGAAGCTCTTTCCATCGGTCAACAAAATATTTTGTATCGTTTGAAATTTTCTTAAGCCGCGCAACTTCTTTCCTTTTCTCGCAAAAATCCATTGCCACCTGTATTTCCTTCCACTCTTTTTCACAGCTTCTAAAGCATATTCCACCTCAGTCATGGAAGCATATCTCAGCTCAGGCTCCTTTTTCGTGCATGTCAAAACAATCTGCTCCACCGCCCGGCTAAGCTCCGGTCTTTCCTCTCTGATTGCAAAACTGCCATATCGCCTATCCATTGCCTTTCCGGTCAGCATATAAGCCAAAACTGCACCAAAGGCATACACATCGCTCGCCACACAACTCCTTCCGCCATCAAGCAGCTCCGGTGCTCCGTATCCCGGTGTATAATAGCTTCCGCATTCCTTCTTTTCCACTTCCTGTTGAAATACAACGGCGCCGAAATCAAGCAACGCTAATTTTCCCGCATTCCAAATCACATTTAACGGCTTGATGTCTCCATGTATCAGTCCTCCGCACAGACCGTGCATCTGCTTCAGCAGACGGGCAAGCTGTAATCCGTAAAAGACTGCCTCCTGTTCTTCCATTGCACCATCCTGCTTTATTTTTTCCTCAAGAGAAATTCCCCGCATATATTCCATAATAAGACACATTTTCCCTTCCTCATAAAATGCATCCACCAGCATCGGAATCCCCTCCATTCGAAGCTGCTGCAGCACCTTAACTTCCTGCTTTGCCGCTTCCAGACGCTCATGCCTATATGCCTCCTTTACATGGAGATGGACACACTTCATCACCCATTCCTGCTCCAGATGCTTGTCCCATACGAGAAATGCTTCTCCGCTTCCTCCCTCTGCCAGCTTTCTTATCATCCGATATCGCTCCATAATCATTTTCCTCCCAGTTTTTCCATCTGCTGTTAAAATCTGTTTTTCTACTTTTTACCTGCTTATTTTATCAATACGCAGATTGCCGCCTTATCATCCCGGTTTCCGGACTCCCATGCAGTTTTTCCAAGCTGCTCAAGACGCCTTTTCATCTGCACAGAAAGCAGCTTTTTTTCTCTATGCAGTAATGCTCCGAGCATTTGCGCTGCCAGACACATATCGTTTCCCTGATAAAATCCATCCGTACAAATCAAAAATCCCGTTTTCCCATATACTTTTCCCGTCTGAAAAACAGCTCTGTCCGTCCCTGCCATTCCAAGTGCCTTCCAAAGCCGTCCTCTTTCATCATGGTCGTCCGCCGTGAGCTGTCTGATACGATAGAACGGCTTCCCACGATACCGTTTCCCCCAAAAACCGCATTTTTTAAATTGATAAATACGACTGTCTCCTATATGAAACAGATAATATTGATTGCGAATTATCAACAATCCGCTGCAAGTTGTTCCCGTTTGTAATTGTTCCTTTTCTTGAAAATATTGGAGAAATTCCTGAATATGTAAGATTTGTTTTTGTAACCCAATGATAATTTTTTCTTTGGAAGCTCTTTGGTAAATTAGTGCTTTTCCTTCATGATAAAACCAATCCGTCAATTTGGATACCGCAATCCCGCCGGCTTCTTCCGCGCTGTCCAGACTTCCAATCCCGTCACAGACAACAGCCAACAGGCACTCTCCCCGCCGCAGCAAAATATGCTGCAAGGAAAGAGAGTCCTGATTTTTGCGATGTCCTTCGCCGACCGACCGGTATACACCTGTGTGCATCTGCATCGTTCAACCTCATTTCTAAATATGTCTGTCTTTTTACAAGTCCATTTCCATTTTTATAGCAATTTTATAATATCATTATACATGACAAATACCATAAATCCGATTAATAATGCAAACCCTGCCAAATGAACCATGCCTTCTTTTTCCGGTGGAATCGGTTTCCCACGCACCACCTCAATCAGCAAAAACACGAGCCTGCCTCCATCCAATGCCGGAAGTGGTAATAGATTCAAAACTCCCAAATTGACAGACAACAGCATTGCCAGATTTAACATATTAATCGTCACCGCCATAACACCTGCAGGCTTTGTCTGCTCTACCACATCATCCACAAGTACAGCAATTCCAATCGGTCCTGACACCTCATCCTTGCTTGCCTTGCCCTGTACAAGCATCTGCAGACTCTTAAGTGTTGCCTTCAGACCATATCGCACTTCATAATAGCTGTACTGAAATACCTGCGCAGGAGAGCACTTAAAATATTCCGCATATCCCTGAAAGCCGAGCAGATACCTGCCACTTTTTTCGTCCAACTTTGGTACTAATACCACTTCGTGAGCCTCTCCATCGCGTACATACTCAACCGTCAATGGCTCTCCCTGCTTCTGGGTAGTAATCAAATTGACCTCTCGAGACAGGTATACTCTTTCTCCATCCATGTGTGTAATTAAATCCCCCGGCTGCATTCCTGACTCCTCAGCCGCATATCCGGGAATCAGTCCCTGTATTACCGGTTTATCCGAATAAGTCGTCCCGATAATCACAACAGCCAAAAAATATGCAAGAATAAAATTGAAAACCGGTCCTGCCACAACAGTAGAAATCCTTGCCCAAACACTCGCATTCGGAAAAGCACCCTCCGACAAAGGAACCTGTTCTCCGTCCTCATCCTCTTCTGCTCTGCCGTCTTCGCCTTCAAACACACAGGCTCCTCCTATCGGAAACAGCTTTAGAGAATATTTTGTGCCACCCTTTGTAAAGGAACAGAGAGTAGGCCCCATACCGACAAAAAACTCCTTTACGGTAATACCGTTTGCCTTTGCCAAAAGAAAATGTCCCAGCTCATGAGCTATAATAATGGTACAAATAATTAAAATAAAAATCAGAATCGCCAATCCATCACCTGCTTAAATTATTTATAATGTCATAGGTCCAGCTTTCTGTTTCCAGAATCTGCCCGATATTCGGATTTATAATCAACTGATGCCGTGCCATACATTCCTCAATCAATTCCCCTATCTGCAAAAAGGAAATCTGATGATTCAAAAACAGACTGACTGCCTTTTCATTTGCCGCATTATACACGGTTGGCATACTGCCACCCGCACGCATTGCATCAAATGCCAATGCAAGCCCCCGAAAGGTTTCCGTATCCGGCTTCTCAAATGTAATTTGTGCCAACTCATAAAAATCCAATGATGGCGCATCCATCGGTCTTCTGTCCGGATAAAAAAGAGCATACTGTATCGGCAGCTTCATATCCGGCAATCCAAGCTGTGCTATGATACTTCCGTCAACATATTCCACCATTGAGTGAATGATGCTCTGTGGCTGAACCACCACCTGAATTCTATCAAGTTCAACATCAAACAGCCACTTGGCTTCCATTACTTCAAGTCCCTTATTAACAAGTGTCGCCGAATCAATGGTAATTTTTTTGCCCATAGACCAGTTCGGATGCTTCAGCGCATCCTCTGCTTTCATATGCTCCAGCTCATGAAGTTTCTTTCCCCGGAACGGACCACCGGAAGCTGTCAAAAGCAGCTTTTTTACCTGACTTCTCTTTTCTCCGTTCAGGGATTGGAAAATAGCACTGTGCTCGCTGTCAACCGGAAGAATGGCTACTCCCTTTTCCTTTGCCAGCGGCATCAGAATATGTCCTGCCGTAACAAGGGTCTCTTTGTTGGCAAGCATAATATCCTTTCCGTGTTCGATGGCTGTCAACGTAGGTCTGACTCCTATCATACCTACAACAGCGGTAACTACCGCCTCTGCCTCTTCCATTGCCGCAATTTCCAAAAGTCCATCCATTCCGGATACGATTTTTACATCCAAATCCTTAACACGGTCTCTCAAATCCTGTGCAGCTCTTTCCTCCCACAGACCGGCAATAAGCGGTCTGAACTCCCGAATCTGCTTTTCCAACAACTCTACACTGCTGCCTGCCGCTAATGCAACTACCTGCAAATCCTCATGATAACTTCTCACTATTTCCAATGTCTGTGTTCCTATTGAGCCCGTGGAACCTAAAATCGCTATTTTTTTCATTTGTCTATGCTCCTATCAATATCCTTGCCATAAAATAGATAATCGGTGCGGTAAATATGACACTGTCAAATCGATCCATGATTCCTCCATGTCCCGGTATGCATGTGCCGTAATCCTTAATTTCATGATTTCGTTTGATTGCAGATGCCGCCAAATCCCCTATTTGAGAAATGACCGCACCAATACCACAAATAACGGCAAATATAATCATGACATTTCTGTCCGGAATCACTCTCTGTACAACCAGCATTGCATACAATGCTCCTACAATAGTAGAACCTGCCACTCCGCCGATAGCTCCTTCCATGGATTTTTTTGGGCTGAGTACCGGTGCCATTTTGTGTTTGCCAAAGGTCACACCCGTAAAATATGCGCAGGTATCGCATACCCAGGAACTGATAAATATCATCCATACAATATAAATACCATTTTCCATACATTCAGTCAGATAGATAAAGGACAGCATAACCGGTGCATAAATCATATTGAAATATGCCGCCATTATCTGTTCCGAACGATATTTCGGAAACGTCAATACATAAACCGCCATTATCAGCATCAGCATCCCGATACACAGCAGCATCAAAGAAAGCTGCATATATTCACTGCTTATAAATCCTTTTCCTTCTCCTGCCTGCCAAATCAAAAAATAGTATGCAGCAATCCCGAAATATCCTAAGGTTTCCAATAAATCCATACCATTTCCGTTGTGAACCCGGGTAGCCTTACACAACTCACGATATGCCGTACAGGATACAATCAGCAGTACTGCTGTAAGTACACTGCCACCAAACAGAAGCGACAATACCGCAAGAATTGTAACCGCTGTGCCGCTCAGGATTCGTTTCCCCATACACTACTCCTCCTTTACGCCACCAAAACGTCTGTCTCTAGCATTGTATGCATCAATAGCCTTTCTCAATTCCGCTTCATCAAAATCCGGCCATGCCTCAGGTGTAAAATAAAATTCCGTATAAGCAAGCTGCCAAAGCAGAAAATTAGAAATTCTCTGTTCCCCGCATGTACGAATCAGTAAATCAGGATCCGGTATCCCACTCGTATCCATATGCTCCGCAATCGTCAATTCGGTAACCTCTTCCGGCTGTAAAATGCCTTCCTTTGCCTTTTCTGCAATTTGTGCAATTGCCCGTCTGAGTTCATCCCTACCGCCATAGTTAATGGCAATCTGAAAGTGCAATCCGTCATTGTCCTTGGTTGCTTCCTCCAACTCAGCAATTCGCATACGAATATCCTCATCCAATTTTGTCTTATCGCCGATGACACGCACACACATCCGATTCTTTTCAGCTGTTTTTAAACAATTTTTCATATAATTACGAAGCAGCTTCATCAAGGCATCCACCTCATCCTGCGGTCTGCTCCAGTTTTCGGTCGAAAAAGCATAAACCGTCAGATATTGAATTCCCATCTTATATGCTTTTTCACATATATGCTCAACCTGCTTCGCTCCCTGTACATGTCCGTAATTACGCGGCATCCCCTTACTCTTTGCCCATCTTCCGTTTCCATCTAAAATAATGGCTACATGATTTGGTATCTTCATGGCATTTCCCTCTTTTAACAGAAAGGGGAAGACAACATCGTGCCTGCCCCTTAGTCTTTCGTAATCGTAATATTTTTATACAGTAAGAATGTCCTTCGACTTCTCTTCTACTGCCTTTTCAATCTCTTTGATAAATTTATCGGTTACCTTCTGAAGCTCTTCCTCTAACTGCTTGATTTCATCCTCAGAAATCTCAGTTTTTGCCAGTTTCTTGAACGCATCATTTCCGTCACGACGAATATTACGTACGGCAACCTTACCGTCCTCACCCTTTTTCTTAACTTCCTTAACCAAGTCTTTTCTGCGTTCCTCAGTCAATTCCGGGAAAATAAGACGAATAACCGAACCGTCATTGGACGGATTAATTCCGATATCGGATGTTAATATCGCTTTTTCAATAG
>JAZNIP010000046.1:0-8031 GCA_045577575.1 Lachnospiraceae bacterium
CTACAACGTCATATACGTTTCCGTTTACGGTAATTGTATAATTTTTCATCTCTATTTCCTCCTGTTAATTAAGCATTACGCCATTTGTTTGTATTTGCTCTGCGAATGCTTCTTACCACAAAGCCGTCTGTGGAAGCTGCACCTTCGCTGGCTGCGATTGCTGCTGCAATAACTGCAACAAGCTCTAAATCATCGGACAATTCCTCTGTTTCGACAATCTGTGCAATGGTATTGTCCACTGCTTCTTTTTTCACTTCTTCAACTTTCTCTTCTTTCTTAGCGAAAGCTGCCTGAATCTTAGGAATGAATACAAATGCTGAAATAATTAAACTAATCAGAATCAGAACAACGAATACGGTACCCATACCGATTACTGTATTCAGTGCTGCATTTGTCATCAATTCACCAAAGCTATACTGTACATTTGTTGTGATGGCAGTCAGATTAAGATCCTTATCCAAAATAATCTCAACCTTCGCATCTCTGATAGTACCATCCACCAATACATTGATAACAGAATCTTTTTCTGTAATATCAACCTCATGGTCTAAGATAGCCTGATAACTACCCATATCTTCCTGAGCCGCTTTCCAACTGTCAAGTGCTGCTGTAATCACATCATCAGACTCATACGTCGCTTCCAAGCCGTTAAGCACAACAGAGTTGATACTTTCTACAAGCTGGTCAGCATATACTATCGCCTCTTCCTCTGTGATTTTTGCATTAACCACTTCTTCCGCATTGGAACCGCAGGCTGTAAGGCCAAAGATACAAGTAATCATACCTAATACTAATAACATTTTTTTCATATTAAGTATCATCCTTTCTTAATTAAACTGTTCCATGCTTCTTAGCCGGACGATCTTCTCTCTTTGTGAACAGCATCTCAAAAGCACCGATTATGTATTTTCTTGTATCTGCTGCTTCTACGATTTCATCCACATAGCCTCTTCTTGCTGCACTGTCGACACTTGTCTGTAACTTAGCATACTCTGCTGCACAAGCATCAATCGCATCAGCACCCTGTCCGTCACAGATAATCTTCGCTGCCATTTTTGCATCCATCATACCGATTTCCGCATCCGGCCAAGCGATTGTAATATCTGCTCCGATCGCTTTGGAGTTCATTGCAATATAAGCACTTCCGTATGCTTTACCGATGATAACATTCACCTTCGGAACCGTTGCACCTGCAAATGCTGCTGTCATTTTAGCTGCTGCTTTTGCAATGCCCTTTTCGGAGCATACAGTTGCTTCATAGCCTTTTACATTTGTTAAGGATAATACCGGAATTTCAAAAGCATCGCAGAAGTTAACGAAATCTGCTGCTTTCTCGCATCCCTTCTTTGTCAACACTGCATCAAACTTATCTGTTACATTGCCATCAGCATCGTAAACCTCTGTTCTGTTTGCAACAGCACCGACTGTCATACCGTTTAATTTAATAAATCCTGTCACCATTTCTTTTGCATAGTTTTCTTTTACTTCAAAGAATACATTGTTATCAGAAATAGTAGACAGTGCGATAGCGGTATCACCTACACAGTTTACAAGTTCAGCACTTGCTCTGTTTAAATCATCTGTGCACTCTGTAAAGGAAGCATCGTCTTCGTTGTTTGCCGGAAGCATGGAAACCAGTGCACGAATCTTTCCGAGAATCGTAGCTTCATCAGCAACCACGTCAACAATACCTGCCTCTTCACTCTGGAATGCTGCAGATGCAGAATTGCATTTTTCTGTTGTGTTTCCGTCCAATGCATTTGGTGCATTTACGAAAAGCTTCGCATTCTTCTCTTCCATAAATGTAAAGTCTGTCAATGTAGGAATCAGAGCCAGACCACCACCACAGGAACCGAAAATTGCTGTAATCTGCGGAATCACTCCGCTTGCCATAACCTGTTTTTTGTAGATTTCACCGAAACCGTTTAAAGCATCGGTTGCCTCCTGTAATCTAAGTCCGGCAGACTCAATCAGTCCGATAACAGGTGCCCCTGTCTTTAATGCCAGATCATAGAGGTTGGCAATTTTCTTTGCATGCATTTCGCCTACACTACCGTTTAATACGGAAGCATCCTGGCTATATACATACACAAGGTTGCCGTCAATTACTCCGTATCCGGTCACAACACCGTCTGCAGGAGTTTCTGTCTGTTTCAAATTAAAATCTGTTGCTCTCGCTGTAATGCGGGCACCGATTTCAACGAAACTGTTTGCATCGAGCAAAGCTTCAATTCTTTGACTCGCCTGTGAAGTAGTACTCATTTTTCAGCCCTCCATTTTTATATAAATAATAAATAAAAAAACGTATTTTGCAGAAATGCATAGTATCCCCATTCCCGCATCTTAGCTAGTATAACATAAAAGATTTGGTCTGCCTAGTTCAAAAATCGCAAAATTTAAGAAAAAACTAAAAAAGAAATACTTTTACAACAAAAAAATTCGCCCAATATAATGCAAGACAAATCGAAAATCTTTCTCAGCTATCTCTTCATCAATATAAAAATTTTCTTTTCCAAGCTCATGACATTTTCCATTTCCATCTTCCAGATAATAGGTAATCTGTCCTGCACTTTTCCCCTGCCTGATGGGTGCCTGTATTGTTTCTTCCATTCTTATATCCACTTTTACATTTTCATCAGCTCTCGTCAAAATCCTCAGACTGATATTTCCCGCTTCTTTTTTTGGCACGACTGATACCTGCTCCCACGGATTGCCACTCTTTGCCGCACCGTTTTCCACCACAATGGGAGAAAACTCTATTTTCGGCAAAAAATCACGATACTCATAGTTTTCCAACCCGTAAGAAATTAATTTTCTGCTATCCTCCCACTTCCAGCTCTTATGTCCCGGCCATCCACAGGCAAGTAACGCAAGAGCCAGCTGCTTTCCATCTCTTTCAAGTGCTCCCACATAACAGTAGCCTGCCTGATTAGTAAACCCCGTTTTTCCGGCCAATACCCCCTCCAGCATGGTAAGAAGTGCATTATGATTCATACATGAATAATTTCTTTTTCCCTCCACATCCAAAAAGGAATGTGTCTGCATTTGTGTAATTTCGAGAAATTTTTCCCGGCACTCAGACTCGGTTACACAGTAATCCATAATTCTGGCAAGATCCGCCGCTGTCGTGGAATGTTTGATTTTCTCTCCATCTGTACTCTCTGCCTCCGCATCCAGTCCGTTCGGTGTGAGAAAACAGGTATCTTCACAGCCAAGCTCCCTTGCTTTTCTTGTCATTTCATCGCAAAAAGCCTTAACTGCTTCCCTACTCTGCTCCTTAGTTCGCTCGGAAGGCTCAGGTAACTGCAACCCCTTGCTACCTATGTGCTCCGCAATTGCCACCGCCGAATCATTATGAGATTCCAGCATAAGCGAATAAAGCAAATCGGTCATTTGGTAGGTCATTCCTTTTTGCATCCCCAGATGTACCTTTGGCTGCGCCGCTGCATAAGCGGATGCAGTCACAATCTCTTCTGTATATCCCGATTCCAGAGCAACAATACAGGTCATAATCTTCGTGGTACTTGCCATAGGCAATATATCGCTTCCGTTCTTTTCATACAATACTCTCCCACTGTCCATATCAAGCAGCACTGCCGCCCCGGCATGCAGACTGCCGTCCAGATTTTTCTCTGCTTCTGTACGTTCCTGTTCTGCCTTTTCAATATCGCCTTCTTCCGGCATATGCATATTTTCTGTTTCAAAAGCTTTTGCCTTTACAAGTATTGTCCCGGCAGAAAGGAAAGACACCAAGCCACATAAAAAAAGCAAAACTGTCCCATAAAAAATAATCCTTCTATATTTCTTTTTCATTTTATTCATCCACTGTCATTCTTACAAAATGTATATGAAACAGACAAACAAAAAAATACCCTCTGCCCAAAAGCAAAGGGTATTGAATACAGAATCAGTCTTTCGCCGGCGGATATTCATTGCAAAGCAGGCGATACGGCGGTTCATCCTCTTCAATGGTCGGAAAACGTCCCATCTCTTCATAGAAACGATTGTCCGTATTATCATCATTACACATGGAAACCTCACCAATCAACACATCGCCTGTGCCGGGCTTTACATCAAAATCATGATACTGATGTGGCCAAAGCGTAATACTTTCGCCCGGTTTAAGCTCCACACCGGTTCCTGCCGGCACATAATAGGAACGTCCGTCAGAGTTTACCAATACGTCCTTATCATCAAAGGTGCCATCACCTTTGTCATTGTACACATGAATAATGAGTGTACCGCCTCCCCGATTGATAATATCTTCACTCTTTTTCCAGTGGAAATGCATCGGAGAATGCTGACCTTCCTTTAACATAAGAAGCTTCTCTGCGTACACCTTTTTATATTTCGGATTGTTCTGGTTGCCGTTTCGAATCGTAATCAGCGCAAAACCAACCTTTTCCCAATCGCCCAGACCATAGTCCGTAATATCCCATCCAAGCATATTGTCACGGATTTCGTCATACTCGTGATTCTTATCCTGCCACTCCTCGGGAGTCCAGTTGCAGAACGGAGGCAATTCAAATCCATGCTCTTTAATCAGCTTTTCCATATAACGGATACAATTGTTTACTTCTGAACGTTTCATAAGCCATACCCTCTTCTTTCTGTTTGTATAAGCAATACCTGCTTTATATAGAAAGTATACCTTATTTCCGCATAATTTGAAATAGCTTTTCCACAAATCAGACGTCGACTTTCAGATTTACCTCTTCCTCTGCCTGCTGACGGAAATCATCAATCTGTTCCGGATTCAATGAAGGAAGCTCCTCTAAAGAACGCACGCCGAAGCTACGCAGGAATTCCTCTGTCGTCCCAAACAAAAGCGGACGACCGGGTGCATCCAGTCTGCCCACTTCCTTGATTAGACCAAACTCTACAAGGCGGTTTACTGCATGGTCACTGTTTACACCTCGAATTCTCTCCACATCCAAACGTGTAATCGGCTGCTTGTATGCCACAATGGACAACGTTTCCAGCAGCGCATCCGTCAACACATACTTGCGTGGTGCTTTTGCAATTTTCAGCAAATATTCGTACATTTCACCCTTTGTACACATCTGATATGCATCTTCCAACTCAATAATCGAGATACCGCGCTCTTCCTTGTCCAACCGCTGCTTCATATCCTTTATGATTTCCCGTGTCGTCTTTATGTCCTCTTCAATGACCTCAGCCAATCTGGAAGCCTCCACCGATTCTCCCATCGTAAACAAAATCGCCTCGATGACTGCCTCTGCTTTCTTTCTCTCCACCCTAATACCTCTTCTTTCTATCGCTTGTTACCGTATATCGACACACACCGGATACTTATGCTGCCTCTGCACTGGTAATCATAATATCATCAAAAATATCTTCCTGTGTAATATGTATTTTCCCTATCTTCATCAACTCTAAAATTACCAAAAAGGTAACTATCATTTCCATTTTACTGTTCTGCTTCTGAAGCAGTTCACGGAAGCTAAGCTGCTTATGCTCTCTTACATAGCTTTCGATATAAGCAGATTTCTCCTCCATATTAATCTCATCCTTTTCGATTTTGCCATACTGGCTTCGAATCGGATCCACACGGTCTACCTGCTTTTTCATCATATCCTTAAAAATACCATGCAAGCGATTTAAGGTCATATCGCCAAGCAACTGCTCATAGTCCACCGGAGGTCTGTACTCTTCTATTTCTTTTGGAAGCGTGGGCTTTTTAAACAGATTACGCCCAGCGTCCAACTGCCTGTCCTTCAGCTCATAGGACATATATTTGTACATTTTATATTCCAACAGCTTTTCTACCAGCTCTGCTCTCGGATCTTCTTCCTCTCCATCCTCATTGACCTCTTTCGGCAAAAGCATCCGACATTTTATGTCAAGCAAGGTAGCCGCCATCACAAGGAACTCGCTCATAACATTCATATCCTCGGTTTCCATTTGTCGGATATACTCCAAATACTGTTCCGTAATCTCTACAATCGGAATATCATAAATATCCACTTTGTTTTTATCAATCAGATGCAAAAGCAAATCAAGCGGTCCTTCAAACACCTGCAGCTTAACTGTAATCGCCATAATATCTCCCCTGTCACTCCTCCGGCAGTAGTGTCACAAGCACTACCTCTCCCGGATTCCACATCCTTACCGGAATCGTATGCGTACCAAGTCCTCTTCCAAGAATCATGGTACTTCCATTTTCAACAAATTTACCACCGTCATATTTCGGAAACAAAGTAGCTGCCGGAGACACCACACCGCCCAAATACGGCAGTCTGATAATCCCACCGTGCACATGTCCCGAAAGCACCAAATCAGCTCCCCACTTAGCATATTCCGAAAAATAAATCGGATTATGTGCAAGTAATATCTGAAAACGATCTTTTGACGCATTTCCCACCAATCTGTCTACATAACCGGACGGCATTTCTCTTTTCTTAAAATGCCGAAAAAACTCTCTGCCTATCTGCAGCCCGCAAATGTCGATGTTGTGCTCCGGCAAAACAAGATGCTCATTCACAAGCGGTTCAAGACCATATGCTTTCAGTTCCTCTAAATACCGTTCATACATATGGTCAAACACTTCCGGGAACTCACTTGTCTTATGCTCATGATTTCCGTTTGCCACATACACCGGACATTCCTTAGACAAAGCACCCAGTAATGCCAATGCATTATCATAACCGGTTCCTTCTTTTGAGGTATACATGTCACCCGCTGTCATAACGCAATCCGGTCTGCATTTTAAAATGGCCTTTATTAGCTTTTCATTTTTCTTTCCAAATGATTGATTATGCAAATCAGAAAGCATTACAAAGGTATATTTCTCTTTAATTTTTTTAGATTTTACTTCATACGGTACAATAACAAATCGATTCATATCCCGAACAATTACACAAATACCATATAGAACAAGCAAACAGGCTGCCAAAAGAATATACCATATCATATGCAAATCTCCGTCCCTACTCTTTTCTATCCTATCGCTGTATGCCCGTGATTGTCATACAGGTATCACAGGCATACACTTTGATAGTATATCACAAACTCAATTTTATTGAAAAGCCTTTAGAAAAAATTCTCAAACACTTTCTTTACATAATCACGGTATCCTGCCTTTTCTATTGATTCCGTAAACAGTATCTCCACACTTCCTATTTCTGTTCCATTCAACAAATACACAGCCTTTCCCGCAATATCTCCTTTCCCAACAGGTGCCTCTACCTCCTTTGGAAGCTTTATTTGTTTTTCTATCCGGTTTATGTCATTTCCCTTAACATCCAGATATCGGAACGGTGAACGGTAAGTAATTCCAACATTTTCTGCCACACCTCCCGTTACTGATATTTGAGGAAGCGGCTCTTCATTTTTATCCAAAAACAAATTACTTACGGAAAAACCATATTCCAACAGCTTCATGGCATCCTGAAACCGCACCTTATAATCCGGTGCCGCCATCACTACTGCAATCAAATCAATGTTATTTTTATTAGCCGTAGCCGAAAGACAATATTTCGCTTTATCGGTGGAACCCGTTTTCAAGCCGGTTGCATACGGATACTGCTTTAACAGCTTATTCGTACTGGACAGAGTAAACGGAGTACTTCCTTTTTTGGTCGTATGAGTAATATCCTCCATCCAGATTTTTGTATAATTATAAATTTCCGGATAATTGCTAATCAATTCCCTTGACATCAGCGCCACATCTTTTGCTGTTGTATAATGTCCGTCAGAGGCTGTAAGCCCACAGCAATCCTCAAATCTGGTGTCCAACATTCCAAGCTCCTGAGCTTTCTGATTCATCAATTCAACAAAGGCTGCTTCACTCCCTGCAATATGCTCTGCCATGGCTACCGAAGCATCGTTTCCGCTGGCTACTGCAATACACTTTATTAACGTATCAACAGTCTGCACCTCACCCTCTTCCAAAAACACCTGAGAGCCTCCCATTGATTTCGCATGTGCACTGGTTATTACCTCATCACTAAGCTGTATTTTCCCTGCTTCTATCTGCTCAAAAATCAAAAGCAATGTCATAACCTTTGT
>JAZNIP010000047.1:0-6893 GCA_045577575.1 Lachnospiraceae bacterium
GACCTTTTGAATATGCCCAAGGGTTGTCCCTTTGCACCGAGATGCGATGCGGCGATGAAGGTCTGTATGCGCGAGTGTCCCGAGTCGATCGTCATCAACGACGACCACTGGGCAAGCTGTTGGGTGAATATCCAAAAGGGCGTCGAGGACGGCTCTATCAAGGTTGAAGAGAAAACGGGAGGACAGGATAATGAATGAGAATAAAAAGCCTACGCCTCTCGTAGAAGTCAAACACTTAAAGGAATACTTTAAGATCAACGTTGGCGCGTTTCAGTCCAAGCCCTTAAAGGCGGTTGACGACGTTTCGTTTTCGATCCAACGCGGTGAAACGCTGGGGCTCGTTGGTGAGTCGGGATGCGGAAAGACCACGGTTGGACGCACCATGCTTCGCTTGTACAAGCCCACGGGCGGCGAGATCTTTTACGACGGAAAGAAGATCGAGACCAAACAAGACATCAAGGAGTTCCGCAAAAAGGCAACCATGGTGTTTCAGGATCCTTATTCTTCGCTCAATCCGCGTATGACGGTTTCCGATATTATCGGAGAGCCGCTTGACGTGCATAAGCTGTATAAGACAAAGGAAGAAAGACGCGATCGCATTTTGGAATTGATGGATCACGTCGGACTGAACAGTGAGCACGCATCGCGCTATGCGCACGAGTTTTCGGGCGGACAGAGACAGCGTATCGGCATTGCCAGAGCACTTTATCACAATCCGGAAGTGCTTGTATTAGACGAAGCAACCTCCGCACTGGATAACGATACGGAGGCAGCAGTCATGGAAGCAATTGATTATCTTGCCGGAAGCAAGACTTTGATTATTATCGCTCACAGATTATCTACGATTCAGAACTGTGATCTTGTGTACAAGATTGAAGAAGGGGCAGTATCTTTACAGCCATAACGAATACGAATACAGGAACGATTTGTAACAGTACACGGTTATAGGAATCATCCCAGTTGAGCCAGAACCATTTGCTGTCAACGATGCAGTAGGATATGAGATTTAAAAAGGCATATCCAATCCAGACAAACTGGAAATAATCCAGTTCCAATCGGTTTACGATGGAGAGGACGATTAAGATTCCGAAAATCAGACCGCTGATACCCCAGGAAGAAGGGTAGCGGAAAATGTTTCGGATAACAAAATCTACATTATCAATAATCGTATTGGCATCCTTTAATACAAAGGATGCTGCAAATAAAAGAGACATTCCGGCGAGCAGAATGAGATATTCTGTGATGACCGGAATTTTTCTTTCTATCCATTTAAAAATATCATGTGCGAAATAAATGTAGCAATAGCTGCCAATAATAATGCAGCATACAAAAAAGATATTTTTATTGTTTGCGATAGAACTGAAGGTGGCTTGAGCAACCTGAGCATTTAATACGACTCTTACATAAAACAGCCAGATGGCTTCGGATATAACAGCAGGCAGAAACATAAATGCAAGCTGTTTTTTGGAAAACACTTCTGCACTGCAGAAGCAAATCAGTAAAAACGCAGCAAAGATAATACCGTCCTTTCGAAGCTGCGTCAATGCTGCTAAAAAGAAGCTGATTAACAGCAGACTGTCCTGCTTATTACCTGACAAATGAGATAAGAGAAAGAAAGCGAGGAAAGCCATAAACAGATATACCATACAATACATGTTTGCCAGTACCCAGGAGGATACGGTCACAAATGATGTAGATGAAATGAGCAGTACGGTAAAAAGGCTGCTGAAAATGGTGGCTGCTTTTTTCGAATGGGAGCAGTACTGACGGATGCCACAGAAAAAGCAGACAGCTACATTAGCAGTCAAAAAGGCCTGTACCTGAAAGCATTGGTCTAATCCCCAGAACGAAGTATATGCATTTAACAGGGGAAGGAACTGACTGATGTTGGTAAGTGTGAAGCTGTTTTCCCCTACAATATCCTTAAAGTTGTTCACGATTGCCAGTGTATGACCATAGTTCGTAAAATAAAAATAAGAATCGTAGCTGACAAATTTATAAATAAATCCACTGGAAACGATACAGGCAATCCCCAAAAACAAAAGTAGAAAAGGAACTGCTTCAAGAGAAAGGAGATTGCTTTTTTCCCTATTCCGGTTAAGGAACCATAGCAAAAGAAAAATGCCGCAAATGCCGGCTATCGTAATGCCAAAGGTGTATGGGATTCCCAATAATAATAAAATTAAGCTGACAAAAACCCAGATGCAACAGCCGATGGGAAAAGAAAAGCACAGAATCCATGATACGGACAGGCTTTTCGAGGTATTATAAAGAAAAAGGGCTCCGATGAAAAAGAGCAATATAATGGCGAGCAACTGCTTTACCTGATAAAAAAATACATTATCATAGGCAAGTGCTTCAAAATAGCCCTGATTGTAAAACATACTGAAAATAAAAAGGAGAACGCATACAGCGACAAAAACGATACTATAGGATAAAGCTTTTTGAGTGGTTGTCTTTTTAAGCATGAGCGTTACCTCCTGTTATATTCTGATAATAAGTCTCTCCCATAACATAAAGTGTGTAGTCGGTATCCATAACAACAACGAGAGCCGGCTCATCCTTTAGGGAATTTGTGTTAATATAAACGGTCGGATAAATCTCTTCATCAAAAGAAGCGGTCAGAGCTTCCGGTATTTCATCGGTTACATAGTCCATGATACCGATGCAGGTAAACTCATGACAAAAGTCAAAGTCCTCCGCTTGAGCAATCAGTTCCTTCCGTTGCTCGTTTGTTATTTCTATTTTGTTGTAATCCTTTGCATAGAGTGAGATGAATTTTTCATAAAAAACGGCAGATGCATCCAATGCTACCTGACGGTTTTTTAAAATCGGAAACAGAATATTGTCCTGAAACATAAATTCATCAGAATAGGAAAACAGATTTCCGGAAAAAGTACCATATCGGTAAGGGCCTGTGACAGTATCCATATAAAAATCGGGATACATGACTTTTGCATTGTACACGATATTGGCAAGGCAGGAAATACTCAAAATGGCAGCAGTGATTGCTGCCACCGTTTTTTTATTTTTTTTCCATAGAAATTTGCATAATATATAGAATAAAAATAAGCAAAGGATGCCGAGTAATGCCTCTTTAAACATAGAAATTCTCCCTTATATTTTTCCAATCAATATCAAAATACGGAATGCGATTTCGTCCAAAAGACTGCTGCGCAGCCGGTGTGGATAGAAGCACTTTTTCAACTGCCTACGGCTGTCAAAAAGGGCAAGAAAATCAGCTCGTTCCTTTGAAACCTTTTTTCCGTATAATCGGTTATAATCATGAATGCCGTTGACAATATTATTACAGTGGCGTTTCATATGCTTTAACCAGTCCTTATAACGGAGCAGTCCGTTTGCATCTCCGGAGCTGAAGGTTCCTGCGTGGCGTCTGTAATAAGCGAGGGGCATGTTGTCGTAAATTAATACTCCGTTCATGCCTGCCACAACCCAGGAAATCCAACAGTCAATAGCAATGAAATGTTCAAAACTGCCCGAATCAAAGGTGAGCTCTTTTAGCTTGTGATTAAAGGCTTGTGCCATACCTACACCGGCCCATGTACCGGTCATAATGACTTTTGCCAGATTGACAGAGGGCATTTCAGAAGCGGAAATTGTTTCCTTGTCAGGTAAAGTGTGTTCTACATTTAAGCTTCCATCACAAACATAGTAATTGTGAGTATATAAAATGGGGATATCGGCAGAATATTGTTCCATATGGGAAACGGCACGCTCTACTTTTTGCGGTTCCCATACATCGTCCTGATCACAGAAGATATAATAATCAGCTTTAGGCAGAGTCTGAATTAGGGAATGATAACTTTGATGAGCTCCTTTATTATTCCAATCACCTGTTGTATCATTTACAAGAATGATTTGCTTTCCGGTGGGAGCGTTTTTTTGATATTCTCGCAAAATATCTACGGTTGAATCTTTTGAACCATCATCTCGCACCCAGAGTTCGATATTAGGGTAAGTTTGCGCAAAGATACTATCAAGAAGTGCAGGAAGGTACTTTGCACCATTATAAGTTGAAGTAATCAGGATTACTTTTTTCATTAGATATCCTTTCTGAAACCGGAAAAAGTATTTTCAATATAAAAGACTTTTTGTCCATCATTTAACGTACGCGTTTCTATTTCTTTAAAACCTGCTTTTAGACAGGCATACATAGAAGGAAGGTTGTCCTCATATATTTCTGAATATATCTTGGACAAACCGAGTTTTTCATAGGCTATACAGGAAGCAGCATAAGTAATGGCACTACCCAGCCCTTTCATAGGGAAATGAATCTTATCTACCAACAGTCTGCCGTATTCACCGGTGCCTTCTTGGCGATTAAGGTGATAAATGGCATTCCCTCCGGCAAAGACGCCTTTATAATAAAAAGAAAACATGATATCCGTTTCATCGGACAGATATTTTTCGAACCAAGCCAATTGGCTGTCATGGGAAATTTGTCCATTAAAAAAGAAACGAATCCGGTTTTGTTCCTGATTGCGCAAAAGACGATATTTTTCACTATCTTCATAAGTCATAGGACGGAGTTCTATGTCTCCGTCCTTGTAAAAAAAATTATGTTTCATATATTAGCTTTGCTCCTGTGCAATTTTAATTACCTGGTCACAAATATACTGTACATCATCATAAGTCATTCTCAGATGCATCGGAAGGGAAATCACATGATCGCTGACATAAGCAGCTCTCGGACAGGTTCCCTGTGCATAGGCATACATACGATAAAGGGTATTGTCTGCATAATGTACACCCGGATAGATACCTGCGGAATTCAGTGCCAGAATCATTTCATCACGATTTTTCACAATAATCTGGAACAAATGGCAGGAAGAATTGCAGTTTTCCGGAATGTGAATCAGTTCAAGCAAATCAGGATATTTGCAAAGTCTTTCTTTGTACCATGCTGCAAGCTGTCTTCGGTAGGAATTGTCTCTGTCCAGATACTTTAACTGTACCAAAGCGATACCTGCCATGATGGAGTTACCGTGGAGCTTGTTGCCTACATACTCTACATCGTATTTCCATTTATAATTGCCGGCATTGACGGTACGGCTGTAGGTATCCTTATTAATACCAAGCCAACCCTTTTTGCGGGCAATGTCATCAAATTCTTTCTTTTTAAAGCATACCATACCGCTGTCTGCAGTAGGCAGATTTTTAACAGCCTGATAGGAGTAAACAACGACCTCGGCTTCTTTTCCCGGAATCTCGCCATCTAAACGGGTTCCTGCCATATGAGCGGCATCCAGAATCAGCTTCAAATCATGTTTTTCGCAGATTTCTACGATTTCCTTATAATGTCCGGTATTACCGCCGATTCCTACAAAGATAACAGCTCTTGTTTTGTCAGTGATGCGTTCTTCCACGGAAGCAGGGGAGAGACAGTTTGTGTCGTCAATGTCTGCAAAAACTGCTTTCATTCCTGCTAACGGAATCGCATGATTGGTAGAGATAAAGGTAAGCGGAGTAGTGATGACCTCATCACCATCTTCCCAGCCGTATTCTTCTTTTAAAATTTCTACTGCAAGGTTTAATCCGGCGGTAGCAGAATTTAAATAATATGCATTTTCCAAACCGGTATATTTTTTCCATGCTTCTTCAAACTGTACGGTCTTAAAACCAAGACCTGTCCAGCCTTTTTCCAGACATTCTCTAATCTCGGCAAGACATTCTTCTACCTCAAAGGTAGGGGTAAATAATTGGATTTCTCTTTTCTGTTCTTTCATGAGAAATGCTCCTCTCTATGATAAATGGTTATATCAATCAAAATATCCTATTTATTATATAGTTTTTTATAAATATTTTCAATGCCGTTAATCATATCCTCATATGGGAAGCTGCGTTCCGGCACTTTTTCAAAGACAGTATCACCGTTTTCAATGACGCTTTGCAGACGGTCTGCAAGTGCTTCGCTGCTACGGTTTTCAAAGAACAGACAGTCGCCGTACACGACTTCCGTCAGGGCTCCGCCGGTGCTGGAAATGATTTTTTTACCCATCTGGCATGCTTCTAATGCACTGAGGCCAAAGCCTTCGGTAATGGAAGGAACGACTACATAATCTGCCTGTAGGATGCAGCGGCATAAATCCTTGCGTGGCAGTGAAGGACGAATGAGCACCTTGTCCTCCAGTCCGTAGCGATGGATGGAATCAATGAATCGCTGTCGGAGCTTTACAGGCTCTGCGCCGAGAATAAAGCAGAAGCGAATATCAGATAAATCAACACCCCTTGTCTGTAAAGACCGGATTGCCTCCTGATATACATAAATTCCCTTTGGCTGTCCCGGTCTGCCGTAATAAAGGAAAATGCGTTCTTTATCGCTTAAATTAAAATAATCCCGTAAATTAAGAGTGGAGGTCTCAGCTATGGAAACGTCCATCTCATTGACTGCATTGTAAACGCAGGCAACATTTTTATTTTTACCGCAATATTGAAGAATATCACGCTTAGTCGCCTGAGATACGGCATGATATACATCAAAGGGCTGACGGCATACAAACTGCTCATACAGCCAGAACCCGCTGGCATGAATGACATCTTCTGTCCAGAACCATTTCGGTCCGCGGACCTCATGAACGGTCAGCACGGATGGTTTATGGTATTTTCTGGCAAGACGACTGGATGCAAATGCCGGTGTAAAAATAGAAGCATGTACCACATCACACCATTTGATATGTTCTTCAATATCCTTTGCCGGAATCAGCGGATGACCGAACATGGATTTCCAGGGAAAATAATAGACCTCCATGCCGTTTACTGTTTTGTGTCCCAGATATTCGTCTCCTACATTACGGGCAAGTACACGAATTTCGTGACCTCTGCGCAGAAGTCCCTGTACCATGTCATAAAAAATTTGTTCCCCGCCTCCGACG
>JAZNIP010000048.1:0-2319 GCA_045577575.1 Lachnospiraceae bacterium
CTTTGTACGAGGAAGTTTTGAATGAAAATCCTACGGATGCAGAAAGCTATTGGTCGATTATTCTTTGCAAATATGGCATTGAGTATGTGGAAGATTTTAGTAGCGGTAAGCGTGTGCCTACAGTAAACCGTACCCAGGTTACTTCTGTTTTTGATGATGAAAATTACAAGGCTGCATTAAAATATGCTGATGAGGAGCAGAAGCAGATTTATCAGGAAGAGGCAAAGGTAATTAATGAAATCCAAAAAGAAATTCTTGCGATTTCACAAAAAGAAGAACCTTTCGATATTTTCATCTGCTATAAAGAAACTGATGAGCGCGGTCGCAGGACCATGGACAGCGTATTGGCCACGGATATTTATGAAAAACTTACTGCGGAAGGTTACAAGGTGTTTTTTGCCCGTGTGACCTTGGATGATAAGTTTGGTGTGGCATATGAGCCTTACATATTTGCGGCTTTACAGTCTTCTAAGATTATGATTGCCATTGGCACCAGACCTGAGTATTTCAATGCAGTTTGGGTGCGTAATGAATGGAGCCGTTATCTTGGTATGATTAAAAAAGGTGCTAAGAAAACACTAATCCCGGCATATAAGGATATGGACCCTTATACAATGCCGGATGAATTTGCCCATCTTCAAGCAATTAATATGGGTGAACTTGGTTTTCATCAGGATTTGCTTATCGGTATCCGTAAAATTCTCGGGAATACGAAACCGGTGATTAACGGCGGTACAAAACATGAAAATATTAACATTGCAGGTCTGGTGGATAGAGCTTTTGTCTATTTGGAGAGCGAGGATTGGGATTTTGCCGATGAATGTCTAGAAATGGTACTAAACAATGAGCCCAGAAATGCGGAGGCTTATTTGGGTAAGCTTTTAATTACCTTAAAAATTCCCCGCAAGGAAAGTCTTGCTACGGCCGGAGTGGATTTTGAGAAAGATCCGAATTATCAGCGTGTGCTTCGCTTTGGCGATGAAGAGCTTAAGAAGTTTGTAAGTGATGCTCTTGAAATAGTAAAAGAAAAAGGATTAGACCTTAAATATCAGGAAACAGCTAAGATAGCCGGAAATACCATTTATCCCGCAATTCTTTTAGAATGTGCCAAAGCCTTTGAGGAGTTGGGTGATTACAAGGATTCTAAAATGCAGGCAGAAGAATGTCGTAAGCGCGCAGCTGATGCAGAGGAAAAACAGAAAGAAGATGCCTACGTATTTTATTGCGGTCTTATGAGAGATGAAGATCCTAAAAAAATCGAAGTGGCCATGAAATATTTTGAAGCGAATTTTAAATATAAAGATTGTGCAAACAAGGCTGCGGAATGTCGTAGACTAATTAATCAGCATATGATAGGTGCTGCGGATGAGTTGGCAGAAAAAAACGGCGGAGACAGTGGAGAAGTATTGGATGATGCATTATCTGCTTTTGGCGAGTTTATGAGCCGGATGCTTGAAAGAAGAGATTAAAACAAAGGGGTAATTCAATGGTTTTTAAGTGTAAAATGTGTGATGCGACGCTTAAGTTTAATGCAGGAGACAGCGTTGCGATATGTGAATACTGTGGTTCTGCACAGGCGTTGCCAAAGTTTGAAGATGAACGTATCGGAAATTTATACAGCCGTGCAGAACATTATCGTAAAAACAATGAATTTGATAAAGCGCAGGCTTTGTATGAAGAGATTGTAAATGAGCATCCGGAGGATGCAGACGGTTATTGGTCAGTTGTACTTTGTAAATATGGTGTTGAGTATGTAGAGGAGCCCGGAACCAATAAGCGTATACCTACAGTAAATCGTACCCAGTACACTTCTGTTTTTGATGACGGGAATTATAAGGCGGCCATCAAATATGCAGATGAAAAACAGCGTAGCATCTACGAAGAAGAAGCGAAAGAAATTAATGAAATCCAGAAAGGGATTTTGGAAATTTCCAAGAAAGAAGAGCCTTTTGATATTTTTATCTGCTACAAAGAAACTGATGAAAACGGCAGAAGAACACTGGACAGCGTATTGGCATCAGACCTTTATGAAATTTTACAGAAAGAAGGTTATAAGGTATTTTATGCCCGTATTACGTTGGACGATAAGTTCGGCGAGGCGTATGAGCCTTACATATTTGCGGCACTGCAGTCTTCCAAGGTGATGATTGCGGTAGGCACCAAGCCTGAACATTTTGAAGCTGTTTGGGTGAAGAATGAGTGGAGCCGTTATCTTGCCTTGATTAAGAACGGCGCGACTAAGACTTTAATTCCTGCGTACAAGGATATGGATCCTTATGATATGCCAAAAGAGTTTGCCCATTTGCAGGCAATTAATAT